>JBGPBR010000166.1:0-5093 GCA_041481325.1 Desulfobaccia bacterium | reverse complement strand
GCCGCACCTTCAGGACGGCCTGCTGGCGGGGGGACCGCAGCCACAGGTGCCGCCGGTCCAGCAGGAAGGCCACCCCGTGCTCCTTGGGAGCGATGGGATATTCCTGGGCGATCTGGACGGGCGAAAGGGCGGTAACCTCCAGCTCAAAACCTCCCGGGGCCCGGGGTTCGGCCTTGACCCGGCCGCTCAGGACCAGGGACGATTCCAGGGTGAGGTCTTCGAACCCGCGAAAATCCTCCTCCGGCAGGTTGCCCTTCACCAGCACCCCTTGGGCCAGCCCGGTGCCGTCCCGCAGCACCAGAAAGCGCACCTTGCCGCTGGAGCGCAGGTGGTAGACCCAGCCCCGGAGCGTAACCGGCTCGCCCAGGTGGCGCCCCAGATCGGCGATGTCCGTTAGGTTTCCGGTTTCCGGTTTCCGGTTTTCGGTAGAGGCAGTAATGACTTGGGCTCCAATCCGTTGATTCCCTGAATTTATCATGGTCGCAGGCGAGGGCGCCTACGCTGCCTTTGGATATATCAAGGCAGCATCCGAGACTTTCGCAGCGCGCTAAATTGCAGTCACCAAGCGGGGCCGGCGCCTGGCCGGGGCCGGGGCCGGCTAAAGCCTGCGGCTACCAAAGATGCCCTTTATTGGTAACTCTCTGTACTTAACTGCTCACTGCTCACTGCTTACTGCTCACTCTCACAGCATAATCTTGATATGCGCCTTGGCCCGGAGGGTTTTGATCCACTCGTCGAAATGCTTTTCCAGTTCTCTCTGGGTCAGCATTTCCTTGATCTCCGGTGCCGCTTCCTCGAAGGAGCGGGCTTGTCCGGAGCGGCGCTCCACCAC
Organism: Desulfobaccia bacterium; assembly: GCA_041481325.1. Lineage (GTDB taxonomy): Bacteria > Desulfobacterota > Desulfobaccia > Desulfobaccales > 0-14-0-80-60-11 > DASWLF01. The sequence goes on along the minus strand of JBGPBR010000166.1, from coordinate 4,261 downwards.
TTGAATCAATTGAAAGCCTTCGGGGACCTGCACGGGGGCCACTTCCTTGGACTTCAGTTGAGCCAGACGCTCGGCCAACCGCGGGTTGATATCGGCCAGCGAGATGAACCCCATGTCCGCTTGCTCCACCGAAAACTTTTTGGCCAGATCCGAAAAAGACGCTCCATGCTGGGCCTCTTTGACGATGGCTTCCGCTTTCTGCTGCAGTTCCGATTTCTGGGCCTCCGTACCGCCGGGAGGGATAGGCAGCTTGATGATCCGGAGATGCACCTGGGTCCCGCCTTCTTTGTGCATCTCATCATAGACCCTGCGGATGTCGGCATCCCGAACCACCACTTTCTGCCCCACCATAGCCAACAGCAGCCGTTCCTGGATTATCTGGTCGGCGATCTGCTGCTTGAGTTCCTTCATGGTGAGACCTGCCTGGGACAAGGCCTTGCTCAGGGTCTCTTCGTTCGGCAGGTTGTTGCGGCGCATAAACTTCTCCATGGCCTGGGCCATTTCTTTTTCCGTGAGGGTTATGCCCCGCTTCTTGGCTTCCACCTTGGCCAGTTTCCGGTCGATGAGGGACTCCAGCATCTGGCGCTGCATCTGGTGATCTTCCTTTGATCCGGGACTGACGCCGCCCCTGGCCTCGACTCCTTTCGCCATGTTTTGCAATTCCGACATGGTGATGATTTCGTCATTGACCTCGGCCACGATCCGGTCCACCACTTCGCCGGCGCCGGCCCCAGTCAGAAAAAGCTGGTTCAGGCAGACAAATAAAGCGATTAGCAATCTGGACCCATTTCGGTTCATATTTTGTTTCCCTCTTCTTCAGCCTTAACAAATGTCTCCACTTCTTTCAAGCAGTTTTGTAACCGTTTTAACGGCGGGCCCGCCTCGGGGAGACGCACCCGCAAAGTTTGCTCGGAAGTGAGCCGGAAGGTGTCCGGCCTTTTCTTGAGGACCTCGATCAAGCGTTTCAAGTCAAGGAGTTCCGGGCGGGCGAATTGCAGCACCGCGTAGCCGTCCTGCAGGTCCAGGCGCTTGATCCCCAGTTGCCGCAGGAAGTGCTTGGCCCGGACCACTTCCAGGAGGTGGCGGGCCTCTGCCGGCAGCGGTCCGAACCGGTCTAAAAACTCCTCCTCCAACTCGTCCGCCATTTCCGGGGTGAGCCGGCCGGAAAGCCGCCGGTAAAGAGCCAGACGCTGCTGGACGTCCGGCACGTAATCCTCGGGCAGGTAAGCCGCCAGGGGCAGGCGGATCTCCGGGTCCGGGGCCAGGTCTTCGGGGGGCTCCCCTTTAAATTCCCGGATGGCCTGCTCCAGCAACTGCAGGTAGAGTTCGTAGCCCACTTCCGCCAGATGCCCCGACTGGGCCTGGCCCAACAGGTTGCCGGCCCCGCGGATCTGGAGGTCGTGCAGGGCGATCTTGAAGCCGGAGCCCAGCTCGGTGAACTCCATGAGGGCCTTCAGACGTTTCTGGGCCTCATTGGCCAGGACCGCCTCGTCGGGCACCAGGAGGTAAGCGTAAGCCTGGGCCTGGCCCCGGCCCACCCGGCCCCGGAGCTGATAGAGCTGCGCCAGCCCCATGGCGTGGGCCCGGTTGATGATGATGGTGTTGGCCGCGGGGATGTCCAGCCCGGCTTCGATAATGGCGGTGCAGACCAGGACGTCGAGTTCCCGGCGCCAGAACTTCACCATGACCTTTTCCAGCTCCCGTTCGGGCATCTGCCCGTGGGCCATGGCCACCCGGGCGTCGGGCGCCAGGTTTTGCACATACCTGGCCCAGGTGCCCAGGTTCCGCACCCGGTTGTGCACGAAAAACACCTGGCCGCCCCGGGCCAGCTCCCGGCGCACCGCGGCCTGGATCACCGCAGCCTCCGGGCGGCAGAGATAGGTGCGGATGGCCCGCCGGTTCTCCGGCGGGGTGTTGATGATACTGAGCTCCCGGAGGCCGGTCAGGGACAACTGCAAGGTGCGGGGAATGGGGGTGGCCGTGAGGGTGAGGACGTCCACGGTGCGGCGCCACTCTTTGAGGCGCTCCTTTTGCTTGACCCCGAAACGCTGCTCTTCGTCCACGATGACCAGCCCCAGGTCCCGGAAGTCCACGTCCCGGGACAGCAGCCGGTGGGTGCCGATGATGATGTCCACCTTGCCCCGGGCCAGGTCGGCGAGAATACGGCGCTGTTCCGCCGGGGACTTGAAGCGGCTCAGGACCCGGGTCTCCAAGGGATAGGGGGCCAGGCGCCTTTGAAAGGTGTCTAAGTGCTGCTCCGCCAGCACCGTGGTGGGCACCAGCACCGCCACCTGCTTGCCGTCCATGGCCGCCTTGAAGGCGGCCCGCACCGCCACCTCGGTCTTGCCGTAGCCGACGTCGCCGCAGATCAAGCGGTCCATGGGCTTCTCCGAGGTCATATCGGCCAGGACTTCGTGGATGGCCTGGAGCTGGTCCGGGGTCTCCTCGTATTCGAAATTGGCCTCGAACTCCTGGAAGACCGGGTCCGGAGGCGAAAAATGATGCCCCGGCAGGACGCGGCGAGCCGCGTATAGCTCCACCAGCTCCCGGGCGATCTTGGCCACCGCCTTTTTCACCCGGCCCTTGGCGCGTTCCCAGGATTTGCCTCCCAGGCGCTCCACCTTGGGGGCGACGCCCTCCACCCCCAGGTATTTTTGCACCAGGTTCAGGCGGTCCACCGGCAGGTAGAGGCGGTCGCCGCCCTGGTACTCGAGGTCCAGGAAATCGTTGACCTCCCACCCGACCTCGAGCTTCACCAGGCCCCGGTAAATGCCGATGCCGTGGTCCACGTGAACGATGTTGTCCCCTTCGGAGAGGTCCTCCAAGGTGGCGAAGTATTGGGGAGGCCGGGATTCCTTGCGCCGCCGGCCCTCGGGGCGGAAGCCCAGGGCCTCGTCCTCCGTAAGCACGATGAGACCCTGGGAGAGCAGCCGGAAGCCGCCGGAGATCTCGCCCACGGTGATCTCCAACCGGGGGCCTGGCTCCCAGGCGGGGGCGGGGCTGACCTCGCAGTCCAGATTTTCTTCCCCCAGGAGCCGGACCAGGCGTTCGGCCCGGTGCCGGCTGAGAGAGACCAGAAGCACGTGAAAACCGCCCCGGCGCCACTCCTCCAGCCGGGCCGCCAGGGCCGGCACCAACCTGCCGCCCTCGCCCCCGGCCTGGGCCAGTTCCCGGGCCAAGCCGGCATTGGTCTCCACCTGAAAATCGAAAACCGTTTCCAGGTCCGGGTGACTGAACGGCAGGACGGGGCAAAAAATCCTGGCGAAGGGCGCCAGCCGCCGGTCCCAGGGGTCCAGGTCCAGCCAGCCCCGGGGCTCGCCCGCCGCCTGCTCCTCCAGGTTATGCAACTCCCGGGAGAGGTTCAGGGGGTCCCACTCCACCACCACGGTATCTCGGGGCAGCAGGTCCCAAAGGGTTTCGGGCCGGGGATAAAAATCTTTTAGGTGGCGTTCGATGCGGGGAAAATGGCGCCCTTCCTGGACGTTGCTCCAGAACTGGGGGTCCTGGCGGCGCTTGCGCCGGGCCAGGGCGTGTTCCCGGGTGGCGGCGTCCAGCACCACTTCGCTGGCCGGCAGCACCACCAGGTCCTCGAGCACCCCTTGGGACCGCTGGCTGGCCGGGTCGAATAACCGGATGGATTCGACTTCGTCGCCCCAGAACTCCAGCCGAACCGGCTGGTCGTAGAGCGGCGGGAACAGGTCGATGACCCCGCCCCGGACGCTGAATTCTCCCCGGTCCTCCACCAGGGGGCGCCGTTCGAACCCCCCCTCCAGGAGATGCCGGAGAAATTCTTCCCGGTCCAGTGGTTCTCCCGGCACCACATAGGCCAGGGGGTCCCGGAGCCGGCTCTGGGGCGGCAGCTTCTGGCGCAGGGCCGCAGCCGGAGCCACCATAAAGAAAGGCTCCTTGGAGGTGGCCGTCTGGTAGGCCGCGCCCACCCGGGCGCAGCTGACTTCCGGGTCGAAGCTCAGTTCCTTGAACGGCAATAGTTCGTGGGCCGGAAAGGGCAGCGGCCTGGAGTCAGTCAGGAAAAAGGTCAGGTCCTTCAGGAAACTTTCCTGGCCGGCGCCGTTGGGGGTGACCAGGAGGAAGGGCCGGCGCCATTGCTGAAAAAGCCGGGCCAGGACCAGGGCGGCCGCCGCGGGGGTGAGGCCGTGAAAATAGAGCTGCGGCGTCGGCTGGCGGAGAAAAACTTGCTGATCTGGGGATTCGCCTCCCGATGGAGAAATTGGGAGCATAGACTTAAAATATCCTGAAGTCG
>JBGPBR010000165.1:0-5099 GCA_041481325.1 Desulfobaccia bacterium | reverse complement strand
CCCTGACCCCTTGAATGCCATTCAAGTGCTCTTCCAGCTGAGCTACAGCCCCACTCCCGAATTGTGTTTAACAAAACCGCCGGTCCCTGTCAAGCCCGGTACCGGCAAATTTCCCCGCTAAATGGGAGGGTCGGGGCAAATTTCCCGGCGGGTCCCGGACTTCCGGTCCGGCGCCCGGGAGCCGGGGCAGAAACCCGGAGGTGAAAATGGCTTTAGCCTGCGGGTTTTTTGTTATAATACCTGTAGTTGGAGGCAACCGCAAGGGATGGACACCCGTCGCATAAAGGTGCTGCATCTGCTGGCCACCATGCCGGTGGGAGGGGCGGAAGACTTGGTAGCCGCGCTGGTCAAGGGTCTGGACCCGGAAAGGTTTGCCGGCGCCTGCGCCTGCATCGGGCCGCCCGGCCCGGTGGGTGAGGAGCTGGCTGCCGCCGGTTATCCCGTGGCCAGCCTGGGCCTGGACCTGAAACGCACCCCGGCCCGGCGGCTGGTGGCCGCGGTGCGGCGCCTCCTCAAGGAGGCCCGGCCGGACATCCTGCACACCCATCTGTACCATCCCAACCTTTACGGGCGCCTGGCGGCCCTGGGGTTGGGCCTGCCCGTGGTGGCCTCGGTGCACAATTCCTACCCCCGGGTCAAGATGCACCGGCGCCTGTGGAACTTCCTGCTGGCCCGGTTTACGGACCGGGTCCTGGTGGGCAGCTCCCAGGTCTGGGAGGACGTGCGCCGCTATGACCGGGTGCCGGAGCGGCTCCTCAAGCTGCTGCCTTACGGCATCCCCATGGGGGAACTGGAGACCCGTTTGACTAAGGGCCAGGCCCGGGAACATCTGGGGGTGGGCGGCTTCGTGGTCGGGGCGGTGGGCCGGCTGGAGGAACAGAAGGGCCACGGTTATCTGCTGGCGGCCCTGCCGGAACTGCAGCGAGGGATTCCAGACCTTACGGTGCTGCTGGTGGGGGACGGCCGGCGGCGCCAGACCCTGGAGAGGCAGGCCCGGGAGCTGGGAGTGGAGGCGGTGGTGCGGTTTTTGGGGACCCGGCGGGACTTGCCGGTGATTTACCGGGCCCTGGATGTCTTTGTGCAGCCATCCCTCTGGGAAGGCCTGCCCCTGGCGCTGCTCAAGGCCATGGGCGCGGGGTTGCCGGTGGTGGCCACCCGGGTGAGCGGCGCCTGCGAGGTCATTGAGGACGGGGTCAACGGCCGGCTGGTAGCGGCCGCTAGCACCCCGGAGCTGGCCGGGGCGGTTCTCCAGCTTTACCGGGACCCGGAAACCAGGCAGCGCCTGGGGGAAAGGGCCCGGGCCACCGTGGCCGCCCGCTATTCCCAGGAGGCGATGTTGCGGGATCTGGAGAACCTTTACCTGGAACTGGTGCGGGACCAAGCCTAGAGAAAGCCGGGAAGAACATGGGACTCAAGTTTCCCCACCGAACCTATGCGGTGCTCCACACCGAGTCCTCCCTGGGATGGGGCGGGCAGGAACGCCGGATCCTGGCCGAGGCCGTGGTCATGCGCGGCCGCGGCCACCGGGTGTCCCTGGCCTGCGACCCCAGGGGGGAACTCTACCCCCGGGCCCAAGCCCAGGGATTCCCGGTCACCCCCCTCGTCTTCGGGGGGGCGCATAATCTCGGGGCCTTCACCGGGCTGCGCCACCTCTTAAGCCGGGGTGGGATCGAGATCCTGAACACCCATAGCTCCCTGGACTCCTGGGTGGGGGCGGTGGCCTGGAGGAGTTTGCGCCCCCGGCCGACCCTCTTGCGCACCCGGCACCTGTCCACCCGGGTAAAAAACAACTGGCCCACCCGCTGGCTCTACCAGGCCCCGGCGGCCATCATCACCACCGGCCAGGTCACCAGGGAACTGCTCATGGGGCGCTTAGGGGTCCAGAAGCGGCGGATTTTTTCCATCCCCACCGGGGTGTCGCTCCAGGAGTTCGCGCCCCGGGAAAAAAACCGGGAATTGCAGGCCGGCTTGCAGATCCCGGATGACGCCTTTATCTTCGGATGTGTGGCGGTGTTGCGCTCCTGGAAAGGCCATCTCTATCTCCTGGAGGCCCTCAAGCAGCTCATCGAGGCAGGCAAACGGGCCTGGCTGGTGGTGGTGGGGGAGGGGCCCTACCGGGAGGTAATCGCCGCCAAGATCGCCGACCTGGGCCTGGGCGAGCGGGTGCGGCTGGCGGGTTACCAGGACCGGGTGGCCGATTGGTTCGCGGTGATGGATGCGGTGGCGTTGGCGTCCTACGCCAACGAAGGGGTGCCCCAATCCCTGCTCCAGGCCCTGGCCATGGCCAAGCCCGCGGTGGGGACCGCGGTGGGCGGCATCCCGGAGGTGATCGTGCCCGAGGAGACGGGCCTGCTGGTGCCGCCCCGGGATGCCGGGGCCCTGGCCCTGGCCCTGGGCGCCCTGCTGGCCGACCCCCGGCGGGGCCGGGAGTTGGGGCGCCGGGGCCGGGAGTTGGTGGCGGCGCGGTTCTCCCTGGAGCAGATGGCCGCGGAATTGGAGGCCGTTTACGAGGCAGTGAGCAGTGAGCAGTAAGCAGTAAGCAGTGAGCAGTGAGCAGTGAGCAGTAAGAAGTAAGCAGTGAGCAGTGAGGCAGGGGTCAGGGGTCAGGTTGAGGGTTTAACCGTTAGCGATTGGCCCTCGACACCCAAAAGCCAAAGTATAAAAAATCGAAACTCACATGAATCTTTATATTGAAAATCACTGGCTCATCCTGGGACTGGCGGGGCTGCTCCTGGCCTGGGCCGGGTCCCTAACGGCCATGCACCGGTGGGCCCGGAGCCGGGCGCTCAAGGGATTCCTGATCGCCGCAGCCGGTCAAGAAACCCAGTTGCCGCCGGACCCAAACCCTAAAGACGAAGCGGCCCTTAAGGTCATCCGAGACTGCCGCAACCGTTATCTCTGGAATTGGCGGCCGGACACCGAGCTTTCCTTTAACGGGATAAACGAGTTGTCCCTGGACCTGACCAGAAAGATTGCCGGCGTCTACTACCCGGATGAGCCGCGACCTGAGCTCAAGGCTTCCATCGCGGACCTGGTGGCCATGCACAACCGGGTGGGGGCCAGGCTGGCTGAGTGGCTGGAGGCGGGACCGAGCCGCGTTTTCAAAGAGGTGGAGCTTAGGACCATTATCCGCTACTATGAGACCTTCCAAAGCCTGAAGAATCATAGCGTAACCAAATTTGTCCGGCGCCACCGCCTGGACCGGTTAGCCAATTGGGGTTGGGCCGCGTTTAACTATAACAGTCCTTTTTATTGGGGCCGGAGGGGGGCATATGAAGTGGGCCGGCGGCTGCTCCTGGCCCGCATCGCCGACCTGGTGGGGGAGGAGGCGGTGTTGCTCTACGGGCGGCGCCGCTAGGGGATGGGCCGCAGGAAAAGGTGGCACGGAAACGGAGAACCTGCTTTCACGGACCTTCGGCCCACCCAGGAAGCCTGAGGAGGTAGCGTCGCCACCCTCGGCGGCGCCCACCGAGACCCGGGGGCGGGCGGGCGTCATAACCCGCCCCTACCCAAAGCTATCATGGTCGGGGGGCCCCAAAAATTGGCATGAACGTTCAGCCTGGGCCGGGAACCTGATGGCGGGGGTCCCACATTTTTCCAAGCTGCGCTTGGGCCAGGAAGCCGGTGGGCCGAGCCCACTCTACATTTTAATCTCTAGTCTCGAACCAGACCTGAAACTCAATATTTTTCGGAGCAGACGTGCTTGAGCCGTTGGCTCACTCCAAAACCATGAATAGTCGGTAACTTACTGGTGCGTAAGACGCACCCTACGGGAACTTTTCGGAGCAGAGAGCGGTAGAACGAAAGACTCAGACTCAAACTCAAACCCAAAACCCGAAACTTAAAACTTGAAACTTAAAACTCAAAACTCTAAGCCCAAACTCAGCGAGCGCCTGGTGCGGTCCCTGGCGGCTTTGTGGTACCGCCTGGATGCGCGGCACCGGCGCATCACTTTGGCCAACCTGGAGTTTGCCTACGGTCCCCACCTGACCCCGGAGGCCAGGGAGGAGCTGGCCCGGGAGGTGTTCCGCCATTTTGGGCGCTTTGCCTGGGAGACCCTGGAACTGCTGCTGGCGCCCCGGTCCTATATCAAATCCCGGGTGATCATCCTGGGCCAGGAGCACCTGGCTGCGGCCCAGGCCCAGGGGCGGGGCGCAATCGCCATCGCGGCCCATGCCGGCAATTGGGAATATACGGTCATGGGCTACGGCCTTAAGTATCACCCCGAGGCGGTGGTGGGCCGGGAAATGGATCACCCCTTGGGGGCCTGGCTGGCCCGCTACCTGCGGCAGCGCGGCGGCAACTGGATGGTGGACAAGCAAAGGGGCCTGAAGGAGATCCTGCGGCACCTGCGGCAAAACCGGGTGGTGGGCATCGTCATCGACCAGAACACCGCGACCGACCAGGGGCTGCTGGTGGATTTCTTCGGGAAACCGGCCCGCACCACCCCGGTGGCCGCCTTGCTGGCCCGCCGGTGGGACATCCCGGTCCTGCCGGCGTTCTCCCGGCGGCTCCCGGACGGCCGCCACCTGATGGCCGTTATGCCGCCCATCCCCATGGAAAAGACGGGGGATATCCAGGCCGACATCAAGCGCCATCTGGAAGAGCAGAACCTGGCGGTGGAGGCCTGGGTGCGGAGCGACCCCTCCCAGTACCTCTGGCTCCACCGTCGCTGGAAGAACCGGTTTCCGGAGATTTACCAAAAGAAATAAGATATTAGCAGTCAGCTTGCAGCTGTCAGCCAAGACCGGTGAATGGTGGAAGCGGAATATCCAGGGAAGGGTAGGGCAGGGGCGGGTTTTAAACCCGCGCCTACAAAAATTTGCCTTGAGAAGTTGGGTGGAATTGGCGGCACCGGCGTCTCCCTTGGGTTCGGCAGGCTAGCGCGCCATGGGCCCCAAGGCCTCGCAACGATTGATGAAAACTTAGGGATGGCGGGCCCGGAGGCCCGCCCTACCCATTGGCAGGTTGATTTTTTTGAGAGAGTTAACCTAAGATAGAAAATAAGCATTTCAAGACTTGCTGAATCCTGGTTCCCAAGCTCCTGCTTGGGAACCCACCTTTTCTGCCAAGCTCCTGCTTGGCGAAAGTATTAGGGT
>JBGPBR010000164.1:0-5121 GCA_041481325.1 Desulfobaccia bacterium | reverse complement strand
GGAGGCCACCCCTTTGGTGGAGAGCACCGGGTCGTTGGCGGGCCGGATATGAGAGAAGGAGAAACCGGTGCCGCCGCCGGACTTGTGGATGAGGGCGGTCTGCTTCACCGCGTCGAAGATGCTCTCGATGTCGTCGCCCACGGGAAGCACGAAGCAGGCGGAAAGCTGGCCCAGCTCGCGCCCGGCGTTCATCAGGGTGGGGGAGTTGGGCATGAAGGCAAGGTTCGACATCATTTCGTAAAACTTGCGGGTAATGGCGGCCACTTCGGCCTCGGGGTCGTAGAGCCGATCCACCTGGGCGATGGTCTCGGCCACCCGGCGGAACATGTCCGGGGCCGCTTCGGCCACGTCGCCCTTATCGTCTTTCTTGAGATAGCGCCGTTTCAGCACCACTAAGGCATTGGGGGATAAAGGGAGCTCCCCCGCGATTTCCCTGGTTTCCCCTTGGAGTGACGACATCATTCCCTCCGATTTAAACCGTTACTCGGTTTTTAACTTATAGCAAGATATTGTAGTTTTGCCTATAGTAAAATACTATATGTTGAAGTCAAGCCTAGATACCCAAGTTTTCGGAAACTCTTTAAAGGGCGACTCCGCTCATCCCGGTAATCTGACTAGCCTTTGGGGGCGTCAGGCATATCGTATCTAGTGGAATCTAGTTTTTTCGCACGTTTTTGGAAGGTTTTAAATTTATAAAAACCTCCGCCAGGCTCTCGTCGGGATCTGGACGAAAATTCGGTTTCAGCATATCTTGACCTCCAGTGTAGCCATTATGGTGCGTAAGACGCAGCCCACCAACACCAACTCATGGCTTGCGGGCATACCATCGGATTAGCAGGCGGTTGAAAAACTACCGATTTATCTAACCTGTCATTCTGGGCGGAGCGAAGAATCTCGTATTTTCCTTGAGATCCTTCACAACGTCCAGGATGACATAAAAAACCCGTTTTTCAACCGCCTGATAGGCCCCACAAACTCCCAAGAATCGGTAGCGCCGGCTTTCCAGCCGGTGCGTCGCAGGCTAAGCAGTCATGGCCTGAAGAAATTGAGCGCCTCCGTAAATGAAAGGGTTGGGTAGGGGCGGGTTTTAAACCCGCCCCTACCGGGACTTTCAGGCTATAGCCCGCGGCTGCCTTCAGCATCTTTGGTTGCTGCCGTATGGCGAATTCCCGGCCGGACCGCGCCCTTTTTACCTGGTTTATACTATACAGATATATAGTATAAAAGCAATAGGGACGACGATGGCCCATTTCTTTATCCCCTCTCCCCCTTGAGGGAGAGAGTTGGGGTTAGGGGGCCCCAAACCGCCATTTCATTTGCCTTTTGCACCGCTCTGCGGTAGGATAAACTATGTCAAAAGGAACGGTTTCGGAGTTTAGGGGGCAGTATTGAGCAAGAAAGAAATCGGCATCCTGGGGACCGGGATTTACCTGCCGGAAGCGGTCCTGACCAACGAGGACCTGGAAAAGATCGTGCAGACCTCGGCCCAATGGATCCTGGATCGCAGCGGCATCCAGGAGCGCCGCATCGTCGCCCCGGAAGAGGACAACGTCTCCATGGGGGTGGCGGCGGCCCGCCAGGCCCTGGAGACCGCGGGCCTCGAGCCCGAGCAGTTGAGTTACATCATTTTGGCAACCAACACCCCCTCCCACTTTTTCCCCGCCGGGGCCATCCGGATTCAGGAAGCGTTGGGGCTGGGGGGCAAGATTGCGGCCTTTGACCTGCAGGCCGGCTGCTGCGGCTTCAACTACGCCCTGTACGTGGCCGAGCGCCTGGTCGCCCCGGAAGGCAAATACGCCCTGGTCATCGGTTCGGACGCCAACTCCCGCTTCACCAACTGGACTGACCGGGCCACCTGCGTGCTCTTCGGCGACGGCGCCGGCGCGGCGGTGGTGGGCCCCAGTTCCCGGGGCCGCATCATCACTTCCTTCATCGCCTCCCAGTTAAACATGAAGCTCTCCTGCGAAACCGAGTTCGACGAACACGTCAGCCCCTTCCGGCCGTTTCAGACCCACGTCCAACGGCATTTCCTGGAGATGGACGGACCGGAGATCTTCAAGTTCGCAGTGACCGCGGTGAAAATCTCCATCCCCCGCATCATGGAATTGGCCGGCATCGAACGGGAGGACCTGGACTACCTCATCATCCACCAGGGCAACTACCGCATCCTGGAGGCCGGGGCCAAGTTCGCCCGGGTCCCCATGGAAAAGGTCTTCGTCAACATCCATAAGTACGGCAACACCTCCGCGGCCTCGGTTCCCATCGCCCTGCATGAGGCCTTGATGGAAGGCAGGATCAAGGAAGGGGACAAGGTGCTGCTCATCAGCTTCGGCGCCGGGGCCACCTGGGGCGCGGCCCTCATAGAATGGTGAGCAGTAAGCGGTGAGCAGTGAGCAGTTTGACCATGAGCCGTAGGGGCGTGATTTATCACGCCTTTTTTCTTTTGCGCTCCATGGCGCTTAATACCAAGACGCCAGCAAACAGCCGGCACAGGCGTCCGACCTGTGCCGGGGCAGGCTGAAGCCTGCGGCTACCAAATATAAGGGGCGGTTCAAAGACCGCCCCTTCGGGTTGGCGCAGTTTTCGGCTTTCAGTTCTGGTTAGAAAAAACTGATACTGCTTACTGCTTACTGTCCTGAAAAGTTCTTACTGCCAGGCAATTATCTCAATGATCTCATTAGGTTGAAAATTGCCAGGAAGTACAATATTGACATAATATCTTTTCATGTCTTACGGGTGAGCCAACGGCTCATGAGCAACTGCTTACTGCTCACTGCTCACTGCTCACTGCTCACTCACATAATCCGGATGCGCCCGGAGGGTTCTGCGGGGCCCGGAGGCGGCGCCGGCTTCTCCTCAGGAGGCGGTGCGGGCTTGGCCGGCGCCGGCTTTTCCTCCGCCGGGGCAGGCTTGCGGCGCGGCTGCTCCGTGGCTTCCGCCGGTTTGGCCGGCTTGGCGGGCTTGGCCTCTTCCGGTTTCTTCTTGACCGCGGCCGGGGCCTCCGCGGGCTTGGGCTTTTCCGCGGCCGGAGGTCTCTCGGGCAGCGGCGGCGGCGCCGGCGTCACTTCGGACGGAGGCGCGGGCCCGGGCGCCGCTTCCGGGGCCGCGGCCAGCGGCTCCTTGGCGAGATAGCGGGTGTTCACCCAGCCCAGGCGGCCGTCACGTTTGACCCGCACCTGGGACCAGTCTTCCGCGTCCCCCACTTTTTCCACTTCCTCATTGCGTTCCAGGACGGAGATCTTGGGGCAATCCATGCCGGGACAGGCCCGCAGATTGAGACGGCCCACCGTCACATAGAAAATGGGTCGGCTCGCCGGCGGCGGCGCGGCCGGCGGCGGCGGCGGTGGGGGCGGCGGCATCGGGGGCGGCCCGAAAAACGAGGGCATGCAGCCTCCCAGAGAGAAAACCAGAACCAGGCCCAATAATCGGAACCAGAGCCGTCTTCCGGTCGCCGCGGTCTTCACCTTACGAGCCCCCCTCTTCCTTGCTGTCCCTGATCTTCCAGCCCGCCGGGCTTTTTTCCAGGATAATTTTATAGTTCTGCCTCACCAAGGTGTAGTCGTGGGTGCGGTGATCATAAACCTGGATGTTCCAAACGATGTCCGCCGCGACCTGTTTGTCGCCCAAGGCCTGGACGTTGGAAATGCGGTAGGAAACCTCCTTGATGTCGAAGTTCTTCCAGAGCTCCAGCATCTTGGCTTCCAGCTGTCCCAGGTTGGGGTAGGCGGAATTGTAGCAACTGGTCCACTTGTTGATGTCTTTGTTCAGGTGGGCGGAGCGGATCTTTTCGGAGATCTTCTCCACTTCCCGGCGCAGGTCCTCCTGGGGCGCGGCCACGGTGGGAACCTTATCCTTGCCGGGAACCCGCACCGGGAGCTGGCGCCAGACGTACAACGCTCCCAGGGCAATAACGATTACCGCGATAAAGGAAAGGAGGCGGCCGAAACGCCGGGAGCCGCCGCGGCGTCGGGGCGGTTCGGGGCGCCGGGGATAAAAGAGCGGCGGTCGCTCATACATCGGTTCTTCTTCCTGGGGGATGCGGGCCGTCCGCAAAGGCAGGCCGCACTCGGTGCAGAACTTCTGTCCCGGAAAGGTCAGGGTGCTGCAACGGGCGCAGGGGCGGGCCGAGGCGTTCTGGTAGCCTTTTAACAACTGCCCGCAGCGTTGACAAAATCGATGCTCTTCTCCGTGGATGATCTGGCATTGACTGCAATATGGCATAGGTTCTCACCGGCAAATTCTCAAATTCTCTACCATATTCTCCGGACAAAGAAAAGCAAATTAGAATCCTCGCCCGGGGCCGGAGACGGGCCCGGTACCAGTAGCGGCCTGAGTCAATGTTGCCGCCGGCCCCGCGCCGGCTCCAAATTTTGGCGCCCCGGGAGGGTACGGCCAAAACTCAAGAATTATTTTAAAAGCAGCGTAGCCTCTTGACAAGTCCCTAAGTCGGCGGTTATAAATACCTGGTTATGATTCAGGAGCGTTTGTTATGAAAAGTTATACTGCCCGGAAGGGGGAAGTGCCCCGGGACTGGTACGTGGTGGATGCCCAGGACAAGGTCCTGGGACGCCTGGCCAGCCGCATCGCCATGGTGCTCAGGGGCAAGAACAAGCCGACTTTTACCCCCCACATGGACACCGGGGATTTCGTGGTAGTGGTCAACGCCGCGCAGGTGCAACTGACCGGCAGGAAACTGGACAATAAATTCTACTATCGGCATTCCGGCTATCCCGGCGGGATCAAAGAGATTTCCGCCCGGAAACTCCTGCAAAAGAAACCGGAGGAAATCCTGCGCCATGCGGTGCGGGGCATGCTGCCCAAAAACAGTTTGGGAAGGCACCTGCTGAAAAAGCTGAAGGTCTACGCCGGCGGAGAACACCCCCATCAGGCTCAGCAGCCGGCGCCTTTTCCCTGGGAGGATTAATGGCGGAGCAAGCAGGCATCCACGCCACGGGTAAGCGCAAATCCGCGATAGCCCGGAGTTACCTCAGGCCCGGCAACGGCCAGATCAAGGTGAACCAGCGGAACTTCGAAGAATATTTCCCTGGGGAGACCACCCGCAACCTGGTGAAGAAACCCTTGCTGCTGGTCAACGTGGGTTCCGATTTCGATATCGTGGTG
>JBGPBR010000163.1:0-5122 GCA_041481325.1 Desulfobaccia bacterium | reverse complement strand
GAAGACCTCGGGGATCAGCAGGGCCAAGGGGTTGATCTTCAGAGTCACCGCAATTTCTATGGTAACCGGGATCAGCAGCAGCATGGTGGTGACGTTGTCCAGAAAGGCGGAGGTCACCGCGGTGACCAGCTGGAGGATGAAGGACAGGATAAAGATGTTGCCCCGGGCCAGGGCGTAGGACTTATAGGCCAGCCACTGGAACAGGCCGGTTTTCTTCAAGACCCCCACAATGATCATCATCCCCATGAGGAGGAAGATGACGTTCAGGTCGATGGCCCGCATGGCGTCTTCGAAGGAGAGGATGAAATAATTCTTGTCGAAGGTGCCGGCGGTGTAGGAGATGAAAAGAATAAACGCCCCTCCCAAAAAGGCCGCCAGGGTGCGGTGCATCAACTCGGCCGCGATGAGGAGGTACACTAACAGGAGAACCGCCGCCGCGATCCAGAAGGCCGGAGTGATCTGGCGCTTGAAGGTCAGGGTGGTCTGGGTCTGGAAGAGGCGGTTGCCGGCCGGGTCGGCGCCCGCGTCCAGGACCTTTAGGGCGCTGGACTCCTGGCTCTGCCAGCTCGGTTTCAGGGCCCGGATTTTCAACTGAGCCTCCGGCAGCATTCCCTGCGGCAGGGTGTACCGCCCGACAAAGCTGCCTTTACTGCCGGTATCGAGACGCTCGTCGCGGCCCAGAGGGGCGACCTGCCGGCCGTTCACCAGCAGTTCGATTTCCACCTCTTTGACCCCCTTGCCCTGGGCGTCCTCAATGACCCCGGAAACCGTAAGATTGTCACCCTTTTCCGGCTGAGAGGCCGGAACGGTCAAGGGACAGGCAAAGATTATCAGGAACACGGTTATCAGAACTTTAACCGCCAGGTTTCTTGGCCAATGCATGGTTATTCCTCCATATTCTCCCCATTTCTAGGTTTGCGCCCAAAAGACAAAGGCCTGCCAGGTTGACAGACTCCACCTGACAGGCCTTATTATTCTCGACCGATTATGTCTCGCTTCTTGGCCAGGCTTCCCCTGGCCTGCTTATCCTTTCTTCTGAGGACTTTTTACCATTTGTCCTATTTTATCAGGTTCTTTGGTCCGAAACCACAAAATCCAGGCTCAATAAGCGATCAGCAGATAGACCATGCCCATGGTGACGATGATCATCATGGGCCACCAGCACATCTTCATGTATTCCACGAAGGAGATTTTGTAGCCCGCCTTTTCCGCCAGGCCCACGGTGACCACGTTGGCGGAGGCCCCGATCATGGTGCCGTTGCCGCCCAGACAGGCCCCCAGGGACAGGGACCACCAGAGGACGTTGTCCTTGGGCAGGCCCGAAGCTATCGCTCATGAACAGCACCACAGGCAGCATGGTGGCGGTGAAGGGGATGTTGTCAATGAAGGCCGAAGAGATGGCGCTTACCCAGAGGATAAGGATGATGGCCAGCCACAGTTTCCCCTGGGAGCAATAGAGCACCCCGTTGGCGATCTGCTGGATGAGGCCCGGGGCTCGAATTGCCCTTCATACTTGATGGCCGTTATCCGGGAGGCCACGGTAAAGTTCGAAGGCAGCTTCGAACCCCGGGCCGTCCTGGTCTTTGATGAAAAATACCAACTCATGGGGATTTTGACTTTGCGGGATATCATCATAGGTCTTGAACCCAAGTTTCTCCAAGAAACCAGCCTCATTAAAATGGACCCCAGCCTGACCGTGTTCTTGGGAGACTTCTTCGGGCCCAAATTGAAGGAGCAATCCCATCGGGCGGTAAGCGAGATCATGAGCCCCGTTAAAGCCACCATCAACGCCGAGGACCCTATCTCCAAGCCCCTCTACCTGATGATCAAAGAGAACATCGGCCTGATCCCGGTCATGCAGCAGGGTAAAGTAGCAGGCATGCTCCGCCTGAGTGATCTCTTCGGGGAAGTCTCCAAGATCGTCTTGGGTGACTAGGTTCGGCGTCCTCTTCGGATTAACCTGGACGGGCATCACTGCGAGTTGCAAGGTTGGGGGACCGGGGGTCGCGCCGCCCTCCTCCGGGGTTTTTCCCGGAGCACTCACCCGGTTGATCCTTTCAAGTCCTGGGCAAACCCATTATCAGGCCTCCCCCGCCGTGGGGGAAGACCTGTCCCTCACCTTTGCCGGCCAATACCGCCACCTATCTCAATGTGCCCGCAAGCGAGCTGGTGGACCGCTATAAGGACATTGTGGCCAGCTTATTTACCCCCCCGGGCCATGTTTTAATATAAGAACAAGGGCTTCAAAGAAGAAGTAATGCTGGTCAACGTGCCCGGGGGCGGAGTGCAAGAGGCGGCGGTGCCCCGGAACATATGGCGCAACGGCTGATTTTATTCGGCAAACTCACCCTCTACACCAAGCAATTGGATATGGTGCTGTTTTCCGAAGGGATCGTGGATTGGTACATTAAAGATTTCATTCGGGAGCACATCGGCAAATAGGGACTCTTCCTGGAGCGGAAACGGCAGCAAGGTGAACTGAAGGCTCTGATAACAATTTGCAGTCAAAGAGCAATTTTTTGTAGCCGCAGGTCTTAGCCTGCGCGTGCACAGGCGGGACGCCTGTGCCACCAATTGATTGCGAATCGGTATGAACAACCCAAATGGATAGCATCTCAGCCTGAATCGAGCTTGCATCAGACCTGCTATTCGGACCATATCTGGAATTTTCCCCGCCCTACCGATAAGGGTCCATTGTGGCAAAGTTATATGAAGTATGGTTCGCATCAAGGATAAGGCCGCACATCGTCACGAGGATTAGAATGGACCATGGAGTCGGTCTATTTAGATGAGAATTTGATGAATTGGAGATTGTTGACGCGGTCCCCCCGGCATTTTGTTAATATTGCATTGAGCACTTGCAATTTGGGAAAGGAGATATACAT
Organism: Desulfobaccia bacterium; assembly: GCA_041481325.1. Classification (GTDB taxonomy): domain Bacteria; phylum Desulfobacterota; class Desulfobaccia; order Desulfobaccales; family 0-14-0-80-60-11; genus DASWLF01. The sequence continues at coordinate 2,237 of JBGPBR010000163.1, read as the reverse complement.
AATTTAAGCCAAGGAGCTTTTTCCATGGCTGCTCTGATCTTGGTTGGCCCGGCACCAGTCCACTATGCCCTGGCGGCCGCCCCGCCCGCTGCTCTGCAGCTTGTCCAGGCAGGTCCAAAAGGTGCGCCCGGGCGAGGCGCGGGGCAGGGCGAGCTTCCGCCCAAGAGATCATTGGCCATTCCCAACCGTTGTCATCCCATAGTCAGGAAGGAGGGGGCATGAAGCGTCTATTGCCGATATTATTGGGATTTCTGCTCCTTATGGGCCATGGCGCCACGGCCGCGGCCGCGAGCCAGAAGGCCGCGGCCCTGCGGCAGGCCAACGGCCTGACCGTCATCACTCCACCCGAGAGTTTCCTGGCCGGAAATTTCGTGGCCGATGAGATGAACCCGGGGTTCATTTTCGGGACGGTGAAGGCCTTTGCCGCTTCGCTCAAATGCCCCACGGCCTGGCTTATCGAGGAGGGCGAAAAAAATCGCCCGGCCGGGAAGGGCAGCCCGGACAATCCCGTGGAGTACACCGTCTATCTGGAGGAGGACTGCCCGGACCAGGTGGTTTATTATGTCTTCATCGACCAGAGCGGCTTGACTCCCCAGCAATGGATCGAGTGGCGGGAGAAATTCCATAAGAGCAAGACTGAACCACAGTATGGCGCGACCAAATCCAAACTGGACCAGGCCTGCACGGCTGGTTGCGGGGTGGGCGCCGAACTGCGCTTCGTCCAGAAGGATGGGGAACTCATGGCCAAGTCTCCGGAAGAAGTCGTGCGGGTCGATCTCAAATTTGCCCCCATCTACGATTTAAACCGGCGCCAGAAAATCTCCAAGTAGGCGGGCCGCTTAGAAAAATTTATGGCGCGACGAAAGGCAAAGGTGGGACAGGCCCAGAAACTGACCGGTTATGTCATTCTGGCCGTCTTGGGCTTGATCACCATCTGGCTCCTGGTGCAGCAGTCCCGCTTCAACCCCGCGGTGGTCGTGGCCACGCGGACATCTCAGCTCCAGGGCCGGCCCCAGGCCGCTGCCGGCCAGCCGCGGTCCGCTACGGCCGCTCTCCTCCCCGAGGTCTCCGGATTCGCCCCTCTGGCCCCCAGCGAGAGCTTCGGCCCGGAAAATCTCTCCGATAAAATCAACGGCAAGGCCGAACTGTATCTGAGCGCCGGCTTCAAGGAAATGTCCTGCCGCAGCTTCCGCTCTGGAGAGGCCCACGTGGAGGTGTATCTCTACGATATGGGGGCGGCCTCCAATGCCTATGCCGTATTCAGCAGCCAGCGCCGTCCGGATTCCGCCAATATCTCCCTCACCTCCAATGCCTATGCCACGGCCAATGGTCTGTTCTTCACCCAGGGGCGGTTTTACGTGGAGATCGTGGCTGACCGGGCTGCCGCGGCGGCGCTGCGATCCTCCCTGGAGACCTACGCCGCCACGCTCCTGACCAAGATTCCCGCCGAGGGCGAAACCAAGGACGCAGCCGCCCTTTTCCCCAAAGAGGGCCTGGCGCCGGACACCGTGCGGCTGAGCGCCTCCGACACCTTTGGTTGTGAGGGTTTTAATAGCGTCCTCACCGGGGAATACAATCTGAAGGACGGGAAGGCCACGGCCTTCGTGGGGGAGCGCCACACCCCGGAGCAGGCCCAGGCGGAGGCGCAGCGTTACCTGGATTTTCTGGCCGCCAACGGTTACCAAAAGGTCCAGACTTCGGGCCTGCCGGCGGACCTCTCGGCGCTGGTCCTGGATAACTCGTTTGAAATAGTCTTTGTCCAGGGGCGGACCCTGGCCGGGGTGCATGACGCCACCTCGCTGGAAGCCGCTCTGCAACTGGCCGCCCAAGTAAAGACTGCACTCCGGGGGAAGCAGTGAACCGACCCGAAGATGAAAAATCGATCCCAGCCGGCGAATTGAACCGCCGGGATTTTCTCATCCGGGTGGGGTGCGCCTCGGTCGCGGCCCTGGCGGTCGGCGGCCTGGGTCTGTCCCTGTATGACTCCAAAGGCCCCGCCCCCTCCGAGGGCCGGAAGGCCTTGACCGGTTTGGGGGATTACACTCCCCGCTCCAGGGCCCCGGAGCAGGCGAAAATGGCCATCGTCCGGGGCGTGGACCGGGCGGTCATGTTCCAGCAGGGGGTTAAGGCCCTGGGAGGGATGGAGTCCTTCATCCAGAAAGGCGATAAGGTCCTCGTCAAGGTTAACGCCGCCTTCGCCACCCCGGCCTCCCTGGGGGCCACTACCCACCCGGAGG
>JBGPBR010000162.1:0-5154 GCA_041481325.1 Desulfobaccia bacterium | reverse complement strand
GTTGGCTCAGGTTGTGATGCACCGGGTAGCCGGTCATCCCCGGTTCATCCAGGTGCAGCCGCGCCGTCATTCCGGCCGGGATCCGGCCCTTTTCCCCCAGGGCTTTGAAGTAAATCTCGGCAGCCATTCCTTGGCTCATATCATGAAGTCTGAACCTACCCCCCACCGGAGTGCCGGTCACCAACACGGGCTACTCCGGAGGGGAATAGCTTATACCGTTTTCTGTTTTCGGTTTTCGGTTAATAAAAGGGAAATTGTCAATAGGTTACATGTTAAGTTTGTTGCTTTTGAAACGGAAAAGGGTATTAGTACATGATCTCTTAATAATGGCAATATTTCTGTCGGCCCCCCTCACCCCAGCCCTCTCCCCCCGCCAGCGGGGGAGAGGGAGCATTGAAGGAGTTCCTTCTTTATCCCCTCTCCCCCAATGGGGGAGAGGGTCGGGGTGAGGGGGAATTGAATCACTTTGCCACTCCTGTTAATAAATACGTTATTCGAATTTATGAATGGTCCTTAGCCTGGAGATCATCATCTCCATTACCCGGGTGACCCAGGTCCAGCCGGCCAGGCCGCGCCAGGCCTCCGGGTCGCCGGGCGCCTCGGGCGCCTCGGGGGCCGAGGGGGCTGCGGCCCGCTCGATCCAGGCTTGCAGCTCGCCCAGTCCATTCCTGATTCGGCGATAGCTTCCGGCGGCCGCCTCCAGGGGCTCCCCCAGGTCCAGGGCCAGCCTGAGGTGCAGGGCCGCGGCCAGGAACCTCGAGACCAACCGCCCCGGTTCCCCCTCGGCCGCGGTTGCATGAAGGGAGGCGGCGCCGGCCGGCGGCAACACCCGGACCAGGGAAGCCCGGGCCGCCGCGGCTTCCAAACCGCCGTCCGCCCCCGCCAGGGCCGCGGCCACCCCATGGGCCGCCGCTTCCGGCGATTCCCCGGCCAACTCTCCCAGCCCCCAACTATTAAGGGCCTCCTCCCATCCCTGAGCCGCGGCGGCCCCCAGGTCCTGGGCCACCTTCCGGGTGAGGCGGAAGGCCGCCAGGGCCCCGGGCCCGTCCTCCCCCAGGGCCGCCAGATACCGGGCGGTCACCTCCCCGGCGGTGACCGCCCCCCCGCCTTCCGGAGATAAATAGCGGGTGGCCGCGCCCTTGGCCAGCCGCCACAACCGGGTGGTAGGCGCCCGCCGCGCCGCCGAGGTTCCCATAACTGCCTCCAGTAAATTGAGGGGAGGGCCGGGGGAAATCAATTCCCACTGGCCCCTGGCCTCCTCCCTCAAAATCTTACCACAACTTTCACCCGGCGGCCAGGCGCTTCAGGCGGGTGTGCGGTTCATAGGAGAATTGCGGCAGGCAGGGAAAGATGGAATTGTTATGGCACAGGGGCTCGCCCTCCAGATCGTAGCGGGAGTGACGCACCGCCTCCGGCCAGAGGGCGGTGCCGGGGATGGGGGAGTATTGGGCCAGGACCGGGGTGGCTCCCAGCTCCTGCACCCGGCGGATGGAGGCCGCGACCTCGGCTTCCGGTTGTCCCGGCAGACCCACCATGAGGTAGACCCCCATCTCTTGCCGGCGGAAGCCGGCTTCCTTGAGGTTGGCCAGCGCCGCCTCCAGTTCGCCTTCCCGGAGCTTCCGGTCCAGGCGTCCCTCCCCCAGGGCGGTAGTCTCCACCCCGAGGCGCAGGGTGGTGAAGCGGGCGAGCTTCAGCCCCCGGGCCACCTTCCGGGTGATGAGGCGGGCCTGCAGGCCGTTGGGGGTGTGGAACCGGAACCTCAGGCCCCGGCGGCGCAGTTCGTCCAGGATGACCAGCAGGTGCTCTGCCGCAGCCACCAACAGGGCGTCGTCGTAGAAAGCCACCTCCTCAAGGCCCAGGCGCGCCTGCCAGTGGGCCAATTCCGCCACCACCGCCGGGGGGCGCCGGCGCCGGTAGGTCGGCTGCAGCCGGCGGGAGGCGCAATAGGAGCAATCAAAGGGACAGCCCCGGGAGGTGAGGATGGGGATATGGGAGAGGTGGGGCAGCCGGTGCAGGGCCGGGTAGGGGAGCGAATCCAGGGGGCAGTCAGAAGGATCGGCTTTTTCCTGGGGGAACTGACTCTCCGCCTCACCCCGACCCTCCGGAGATATATTTCCTTTATCTTCGGAAACGAGCCCGGTTTCCCTGGATATCCCCGGGAAAATTCCTTCCAGGTGACCCAGTACCGCGGCCTCTCCCGGGCCGGTGACCACCAGGTCGGCGCCGCTGTGCCGCCGGGCGTGGTCCGGACACAGGGTGGCATAGATGCCCCCCAGGATTACCGGCGTCCCGGGAAAGCGCCGGCGGGCCAAGCGGATGACTTCAGCCACCCCCGGATACCAATAGGTCATGAGGGAAGTCACCAGGATGGCGCCGGGCCGGGGCAGCCGGGCCAGTTGCGCCAGGAACTCCGGTTCGCTCATGCCGTAGCGCCCGTAGCGCCGGGGGATGTCCTGTAAGGGGGGCGGGGTGGGGAGGATTTCTTTAGGGTAGCGGCCGGTGCCGAAGGGGCCTGGACGGGTCCGGGGAGTCCCCAGGCAGTCCACCAGATGGACCTCGAAGCCCCGGGCCTCCAGCAGGCCCGCCAGGTAGAGCAGTCCCAGGGGCCTGGCGAAAAAGTCGTAGGCCGCGAAATCGTAAATCCAGGGGTTGAAAAGCAGCAGGGATGGACGCATAAAATGACAGGTAGAGCCGACGCCCCCCGGCTCCGCACCACCGCCAGCGGCGGTTCTAGATAAGAGAGCGAAACCCCAGCAGGATCTCCCAGATGCGGCGGGCCGCGGGGCTGGTGGGCGAGACCTCCATCTCCAGCACCATCCGGGTCGCAGGGGTGATTTTCACCGGGTCGGCCAGCCTGAGGCCCGGGGCCCAGATGATCCGGCCGCCGCCGGCCACCAGGGGCAGATGGGCCCGAAGCCAGCGGGGAATCTTCAAGTCCACCAGGAAATCCTGGAGTTTTTTCTCCCCCGGAGCGCCCTGGGGCCGGAAGCGGTCCCCGGGCCGGAAGCAGCGCGCCTCCAGGGGAAAAGTCAGCCGGTCCAGGTCGAGCCGGGCTGTCCCGGGCGCCGGGCGGGGGGTTCCCCCGGGTCCCACCGGTCGCCGCCCCAGGCGCCAGCGCCAGCCTGCCGGGGAATCCACCCGGACGGCGTCGGCCGGAATCAGGGTGACCCCGGCGGGAGGCTCAGGCAGCGGGCCGAAGAAATGCAGTTCAGCCCCGGAGCGGGCCGCCCGCACCTCCCGGCCCAGGGCCATGACCCCGCCGCTCCGGGCCCCCTGGGCCAGGGCCAGGAGGGCGGCCACCTGGGCGGCCGTCAGGGTGAGTTCCCCGGCGATGCTCCCCGCCGCGGCCTGGAGGACCCGTTTTTGCAGCACCCGGTCCAGGCTCAGGAACCGGGGCAGGTCCAGGGAAATTACGCCCCCGGCCACTTCCCGGCCAGTCTGGGCCCAGGCCCGGGCCGCCTCCCGGGACAGGAGATGGTCCTCCTCGGCCAGAAGGTTCTGGGTCCGCCAGACCGCCTGTTTCAGGCGCGGATTATATTTCCGGGCCAACTCGGGCAGGAGGTCCAGGCGCACCCGGTTGCGGAGATAGGCCCGGCTCAGGTTGCTGGCGTCGGTGCGGTAAGAGAGGGATTCCCGGGCCAGCCAAGCCAGCAGCACCTCTTTGCCCACGGCCAGCAAGGGCCGGACCAGGCCCTCGGGGGTGGCCGGGGCCATGCCCTTCAAACCCGTGAGCGCCGCGCCCCGGAGCAGCCGCAGCCAGAAGAGCTCCACCTGGTCGTCGGCGGTGTGTCCCAGGGCCAATTTGTGGTAAGCGTGGGTGCGGCAAGTCTCCCGGAGAAAATCCAGGCGCAGGCGCCGGGCCGCCATCTGCAGGGAGATTTTCTCCCGGCGGGCCGCGTCCCGGACTTCGCCCCGGCCCGGGTGGAAAGGGAGAGAAAGCTGCCGGGCCAGGGTGGCCACAAAGGCCGCATCCTCCCGAGAGGCCCGGCCCCGGAGGCCGTGATCGAAGTGGCCCGCGGCCAGGCCCGCCAGGCCCAGTTCCCCGGTCAATCCTGCCAGCAGGTGGAGCAGGGCCACGGAATCGGGGCCGCCGGAGACCGCCACCAGGACCCGGTCTCCCGGGGCGAACAGCTCCTGGTCTCTGGCATAGGATAAGACCCACTGCGGCAGGCCCGCCGCCGCGGCAGGGTCTTCCAGGAAGGGGGAAATCACGTCGCTTCCCGTTGGCAAAGCTGGGCGATGACCTCCAGGATGGCGTCCTTGGAGAAGGGTTTGGCCAGGAACCAGTCCACCACCGCATCCTCCCCGGCGAGGTCGTCGAGGTTGGGCGGTTCCGAAGAAATCATGACGATGCGGCAATCGGGCTGGAGATCCTTCAAACGCCTGGCCATCTCCAGGCCGTTGAGGGTAGGCAGGTGGTAGTCCACCACCGCCACCCGGTAGCGCTGGGGGTAGCGGCCGGGGTCCAGTTTCCCGTCAAACTCCTCCACGGTACTCACCTGGTAACCGGCGCGGCGCAGGATGGACACCAGGGCCTCCCGGGTCCAGGGGTCGTCGTCGATGACTAAAATCCAGGTATCCATGGGGCTTGCCGTTTCTACCGGACGGGTCTAAGGGCGTGCTCTGGGCCCCCTCAAGGGCGCCGGCGCTGCATTCCCCGCGCCCACCATGCCTTCGGTGTTTAAAGTCCCCCTGGTTTAAAGGGGGATTTAGGATGATTATTAGGCGGTTATCCAATCCCCCCTTACCCCCCTTTAGAAAATGGGGGTAAAGACCCCTGATTTAAAAGTCATAATAATTATGAAGGGTCAAGTGTCACCTCACCCTCCGGGGCCCCGGCGCTGCCGTTGGCCGCGGGAAAGGCCAGGTGAAAGGAAGTTCCCTGTCCCGCGGCGCTCTCCATCCAGATGCGCCCCTGGTTGGCCTCCACCAGGGTCTTGCAAATATAGAGCCCGAGCCCGGAGCCGTCGGCCTTGTGCCGGGACAGGCGGTATTTCTCGAAAAGATGCTCCTGCTCCTCGGAGGTCAGACCGCGGCCGGTATCGCTGACCGTGATCTCCACTTCCCGGTGGTCGGCTCCCGGCAGCGCCTGGGCCTGCACCCTGATCTCCCCGCCCTTGGGGGTGGCCGCCAGGGCGTTCACCAGCAGATTGG
>JBGPBR010000161.1:0-5158 GCA_041481325.1 Desulfobaccia bacterium | reverse complement strand
GCCTGGAGTGACCGGCAAACCGCAGACTCAGACCCCCCCGCCTTCAGGCTATAAATCGCCCACCACCGGTCCGGGTTATGTGAAGCCGGGTACCTCACCTGCCAGCCAGCCCAAGCCGCAACCGCAACCCCAGGTAAAGCCGCAGCCTAAGCCGCAGCCGCAACCGCAGGTAAAGCCGCAGCCCAAGCCGCAGCCACAGCCCCAGGTAAGGCCGCAACCGCAGCCCAAGCCGCAACCGCAGGCGAAGCCGCAGCCGCAGCCGAAGCCGCAGCCGCAAGCGCAGCCTAAGCCGCAGCCGCAGCCGAAGCCGCAAAAGGAGCAGGATAAGAAAAAGCAGCAGCAGCAATAGCAGCGAGTTCCAACGCCAAACCCTGAAGACCCCGGGCTTCCTCCCCGCATGGGGACGGAAACCCGGGGTTTTCTTCGTCAGGCCCGGGTTGAGGGCCGGGGCCGGTAGTGCTATAATGATTTCATTTGCTACCGATTTGCGGTCAAAGGGCCGGGTTGGCAGCCGCAGGCCTTACCGTGGACCCCCAAAATCCCCCCAAAGCCCCCCTTTCGCAAGGGTGGTGGGGACCATTTCATTTTCGGGGGTGAACCATTGGGGCTCATGGAGCTTGAGCCTGCGACCCCAGGCGGGAGGTCGGCGCCGCCGGGAAAAAAGGCAGAACTGTCGGTTGACCGCAGCGCCGTATGGATAACCCAGTCATCTCAATAAGGGGAGGTAAGCATGCCTGCTATCAGGGAAATTCAAGCCTTTGAAATTCTCGACTCCCGGGGCCAGCCCACCGTGATGGCGGACCTGCTTCTGGACAACGGCATCCGGGCCCAGGCCATGGTGCCCTCGGGGGCTTCCACCGGGGAAAACGAAGCCCTGGAACTGCGTGACGGCGGCCCCCGCCACCTGGGCAAGGGAGTGTTGCACGCGGTTAAAAATATTCACGAAATCCTGGCCCTGGAGCTCAAAGGGCTCGACCCGGTGAACCAGGGCGGCATCGACCGCCTGATGTGCGACCTGGACGGCACCCCCAACAAGAGCCGTCTGGGGGCCAACGCCATCCTGGCCGTGTCCATGGCGGTGGCCCGGGCCGGGGCGGCGCTGAGCAATCTACCCCTGTACCGTTACCTGGGGGGCGCGGCCGCCAACCTTCTGCCCATGCCCATGTTGAACGTCATCAACGGCGGGGCCCATGCCGGCAACAACCTGGACATCCAGGAATTCATGATCATGCCGGTGGGCGGGGCCACCTTCGCCGAGGCCCTGCGGATGGCCGCGGAGGTCTTCCAGACCTTGAAAAAGGTCCTGAGCTCCAAGAAGCTGGCCACCGGGGTGGGCGATGAAGGGGGCTTCGCCCCGGACCTCCCGTCCCACGAAGCGGCCCTGGACCTCATCCTGGAAGCCGTGGAGCAGGCCGGATATCAACCCGGCCGGGACGTGGTGCTGGCCCTCGATCCCGCGGCCTCGGAGTTTTTCGACCGGGCCAAGGGCGATTACGTCTTCAAGAAAGGGGACGGCTCCCGGCGCCCCGCCGCCGCCCTGACGGACTACTACCGGGACCTGGCCTCCCGCTACCCCATCGTCTCCATCGAAGACGGTCTGGACGAAAACGACTGGCAGGGCTGGGTGCACCTCACCCGGGAGCTGGGGGCCAGGCTGCAGCTGGTGGGCGACGATCTCTTCGTCACCAACGTCCTGTACCTGAAGAAGGGCATCGAGCTGGGGGCGGCCAACGCCATCCTTATCAAGTTGAACCAGATCGGCACCGTCAGCGAAACCCTTGACGCCATCAACCTGGCCCGGCGCCACGGTTACCGGGCCGTCATCTCCCACCGTTCCGGGGAAACGGAGGACACCTTTATCGCCGACCTGGCGGTGGCCACCGGCGTCGGGCAGATCAAGACGGGGTCGGTGTCCCGCTCCGAGCGCATCGCCAAATACAACCGGCTTCTCCTGATCGAAGCGGAGCTTAAGGCCGCGGCCCGCTTCCGGGAAGACCCCTTCTGGGTCAAGGGCTAGGAAAGCTTGCCGCGGTCAGCGGTCCGCTTGATGCCGATTCGCCCGTTAGACGAGAACGGCATCCTTTATTTTTTGACAAAACCGGTTTCCGGTGCTATCATGCCGGGTAACTTGAAACGCCAAACCGGCATCAACGGGGGGGAGATTATGGTGCGGCGAGTGTACGGCAGAGGCGCGGCGGCGCTGCTGGCGGCGGTCATCTTGACCATGCCCGCTCTGGCCGGGGGCGCGGAGTTCGACATCAGCAAGTTCAACCGGGAAGTGGGCCTGCGCTTTGCCTACGGCAAGAACACGCACGGCGCCAGTGTCCAACTTTACAGTTTGCTGCCCCGCTGGGGCATTTTTTTCTTGCGGCCCGGCAAACAGATGGGCCCGTTTGGCCTCTCCTTTGTGGTGGAAGGCGTCATGAGCATCGCCAATGCTGAGGACACCGGGTTCGAACTGGGGGTAACCCCCATGCTCAAGCTCAGCTGCCTCCTCTTTCCCGGGGTCCTGGCCTACGTGGAGGGAGGCGCCGGCTTGATCACCGAAAGTATCGACAGTCCCGCCCTGGCCCATGCCTTCAACTTTACTCCCCAGATGGGCGGCGGCTTCGACTTCGCCTTGACCCGGCAAATGGCCTTTTCCGTGGCCTACCGGTTCCGTCATTCCTCCAACGCCGGGTTGTATCATGAAAACCCTGCCTTCAACGTGAATTTCTTCCAGGCCGGCTTGGCGTACTACTATTAGCGATTACTGTCTTGCAACACTAAAGGAATCCCGATCATGCGGCCGGGATTCCTTTATTAACGATTTAGGTTATCTCAAACAACTCCTTCCGTGCCACCAAATAAAGCCTCATTATCCACCCGAATTGAAACGCATCCTTCAATTTCCCGGCCCCAATTAGGTACTTTTGCCTATGCCAAAATAGGCATTTCTACCAGTTGTCATTTCATCCCGGCAATGTTTAATTATCAAAAATCAGAAATCCCGGTCCCGGTTTTTTATGCGGTCCATGGGAATCCGGGGTAGGAGAAAGAACATGTCAGCGGCGATCTTCTTCGGCGGATTGGTAGTGGGCTTTCTGAGCGGCTGGGTTTTTATGGCCCTGCTCACCATGGTCAGCAACCGGAACCAGCGCGACCTCGTGGAGGCCCTGGCTTACTTTCAGATTACCCCGAGACAGGAATCGGAACCGGTTAAATTGTTGGGAGAATGATTCCCCGCACTTAAACCTGCAGCCGCCGAGGGTCAGTGCCAGGATAAGGCCCCAACGGTTGAAGAGGCGAACCGCGCCCTCCGGCACTGCCTCGCACCCGGCTCATATCCGGCTTTGCGCCCCCATAGCCTCAAATCATTCGCCTTCCACCTCTGAAACAGAATTCTTAAAAAAATTTCAGATTAAAGTCTTGACATGGCCAGTAATAATTATTAATTAATAATTATATTATGGAAACCTTGATGCAAAGATTGAGGAAGCAGCGCATTGCCGTGACTCCCCAGCGGCTGGAAATCCTGGCCAGCCTGCAAAACCGCCGGGACCATCCCAGCGCCGAGAGTCTTTACCAGGAGGTGCGGCGCCAACTCCCGGCTATCTCCTTCAACACCGTTTACAAGACCCTGGAGGTCTTCTGCGAGAAAGGACTGGTCATCAAGGTCAATCCCCTGCACGAGGCGGCCCGGTATGATGGGGAGACCTCCCATCACGCCCACCTCATCTGCCGCCGTTGCCACCGCATCCTCGATCTCTCCTGGGAGCCCGGCCAGGCGCTCCCCTTACCCCGGGAGGACCTGCAGGGTTTCCGGGTGGAACAACAATCCCTGACCCTATGGGGCCTGTGCCCCGGGTGCCAGGAACCATAACCTGAGGAGACGGATAATGGCTACGGAAGTGGGACAGGTTTACCGCTGTAAGGTTTGCGGGAATAAAGTCAAGGTGTTGGAATCAGGGGGCGGCGTCCTGGTATGCTGCGGCGTGCCCATGAAATTGGAAGCAGGCGAAAAATAAGCGGAGGAAAGACCACATGGAGAAAAGCTTGCAGAACCTGAAAGAGGCCTTTGCCGGAGAATCTCAAGCCAACCGCAAATACCTGGCCTTCGCGGAAAAGGCCGACCGCGAAGGTTATCCCCAGGTGGCCCGGCTCTTCCGGGCCACGGCTGAAGCCGAGACCGTCCATGCCCTGAACCACCTGCGGGCCATGAAGGGCATCGGCGCCAGCGCGGAAAATCTAAAGGAGGCCCTGGCCGGAGAAGTGGCGGAGTTTGAGAAAATGTACCCGCCCATGATTGCCGCGGCCCAGGGCGAAGGCCATAAAGAGGCCGAACGCAGCTTCAATTTCGCCAATGAAGTGGAAAAAATTCACGCCCAGCTTTTCAAAAAGGCCCTGGACAACCTGGAAAAGAAGGAGCTGGTGGACATCTTCGTCTGCGGGGTCTGCGGCTACACCGTGGAAGGCGAAGCGCCGGACAAGTGTCCGGTGTGCAATGCCGCAAAAAAGATGTTCAAGCAGATTCAGTAAGGACGGTTTTCGGTGACCTTTGACCGACTGGATCGGTGGTTTTTCTCAAAGGGCGGGGTTTCTCCGCCCCTTCCTTCGGACCTCAAAACCTGAAACTCGGGACTCATTAAAGGAGAACCTGATGAAGCTTTTCCGCTGCCGGATTTGCGGCGATCCATACCTGGGGAGCGCCCCGCCCAGCTTCTGCCCCTTCTGCGGGGCGCCCGAACGATACATGGTGCCCGCAGAAGCATACGTGGATCGCAACCATGTCCCCAATCTGAGTTCCCGGTCCCGGGAAAACCTGGAAAAGGCCCTGGACCTGGAAGTGAGAAATGCCGCCTTTTATTATTGCGCCGCCAACTGCGCCCCGGACCCCTTGTCCCAGGCCATGTTCAAGGCCCTGGCCCGCACCGAGGTGGAGCACGCCTCCCTTATCTGCAAGCTCCTTAAGGTGCCGAAGCCGGAAATCAAGCCGGATGAAAAGGCCTGCCTGAAGGACCCCAAGGCCAATTTCGGGGCGGCCCACGGACGGGAGGTGCGGGCGGTGGCGTTCTACCGCCAGTCCGCCTCCGAGGCCACGGAGGACCGGGTCAAGGAGGTCTTCACCGCCCTGACGGAAGTGGAGACCTACCACATCGCCCTGTCGGAGACGCGGAAG
>JBGPBR010000160.1:0-5166 GCA_041481325.1 Desulfobaccia bacterium | reverse complement strand
TTTCGCTCTACCGCCACGGAATCCTCATGCCCCTGCATTGAGTAATCCCCGATAAAATATCTGCTATTTATTCGCGCTTTAAGCCAAACAAAGAGTAGTTAATATTTGGTATATATAATCTCGCCCTACCCTTCCTTGGCCAGCAGCGCGGCGAAGAAGGCGTCCAGGTTGTGCTCTTCCGGGGAGGTGCGGAAGAACCCCGGTGCTTGGACCAGGAACCGGGCCGGGGCCGGCAGGCACTCCGGGTCGGTGGCGAGGGCGAACTCCCGGTGGGCGCCGAGGAAAGCGGCAATAAGGTCTTCGTTTTCCCCGGGCTCGGTGGTGCAGGTGATGTAAAGCAGGCGGCCGCCCGGCTTGAGGCACCCGGCCGCGGCCGCCAGCAGGGCCGACTGGCGGGGCGGAAAGGTGGCCAGGTCGGATTCCCGGACCCGGGTCTTGATCTCCGGGTGCCGCCGGATGACGCCCAGGGAGGAGCACGGGGCGTCCACGGCCGCGGCGTCCACCGACCCCGCCCGGCAAGGCAGGGCGGCCGCGGCGTCGGCCAGCAGGGGCCGGGCCGCGTGCACCCCCAGGCGGGCCAGGTTGGCCTTAAGTTCCCGGAGGCGCTTCTGGTGGTGGTCCACGGCGACAACCAGACCCCGGCCGCCCATGAGGGCCGCCAGGTGGCCGGTCTTGCCGCCCCGGCCGGCGCCGATTTCCAGGACCCGGTCCCCGGGGCGCAGCGGCAGCAGGCGACTCACCAGTTGGGCCCCCTCATCCTGGAAGACCCACAGGCCCTCCCGGTAAGAGGGCAGCTCCATGGGGGCCGCTTCCAGCCCCACCAGGATGAGGCCCTCGGGGGAAAACCGGCAGGCCGCGGCCTCGGCCCCCTCCCGGGCCAGGCGCGCCCGCAAGGCCGGGGCGTCGGTTTTCAGGGTATTGACCCGGATGGTCAGGGGCGGGATGCGGTTGTTGGCGGCCAGACGCGCCCGGGTCTGCTCCGGGCCCCAGCGCCCCAGCCACCGGGCTACCAGCCAGGCCGGATGGGAGTATTCGAGGCTCAGGGACAGGACCGGATCGGCCTCGGGGCCGGGAAGGGCGGGCATCTCCCCCCCGGCCAGCTTCCGGAGCACCGCGTTGATGAAACCGGCGTGGGCCACCGGCAGGTTCCGGGCCCGGGCCTGCTTCACCACTTCGTCCACCGCAGCCCTGGCCGGCACCCGGTCCAGCATCAAAATCTGGAAGGCCCCCAGGCGCAGGATCTGGTGCACCAGGGGATGCAGCTTCTTAAGCGGCAGACTGGAGACCCGGGACAGGAGATAATCCAGCTTGATTTCCCAGCGTTTTACGCCCTGCACCAACTCCAGGAGCAGGGCCCGCTCCTGGCGGGGGAGCTCCGAGTGGCGCCGCAAGGCCGCGGCCAGGAGGTCTTCCACCGAGCGCTCCTGTTGACGGGCCGCGGCCAGGACCTCCAGGGCCAGGTCCCGGGCGCCGGGGGGCGAAGGTTTAGCAGTCTTGGCCAAAGGTGGGAGTCTTCAGTATCAGGGCTGGCCGAATTGAGATTACGGCTGCGCCGGTGTGGGACTGTCGCATTTCTGGCGGACGTTGCCTTCCCGCCGTTTCTTTTCACCGGCGAGTTTGAGCGGCACGAGATAGTCATCATACCACTCTTTGTTTACTTCCAAATACCGGCACAATACCGGACTCCAGGCAAACATGTCGATAATATTCTTCTCCCAGGCGTCCTTTTCAGATTTCCACAATGAAGGATACTTCTTCAACTGCGTCGCCAGCGAGTCATAAAAGTCGAGTAGATGCTCGGCAACCGCATAAACTTTGTGGTTGAGGGGATCATTTTCTTGAATGTCTTTTCCCAAATAAAAGTAAGGTCTCAACTCTGGTGCCGCGTTAAAAATGCCGTCACATAATAGGTTCTGGCCGGTTATCGTCCCGAAAACACTACTCTCGACTGATTCAGAAGCGTATTTGGTTTGCGCCACGATCACTCTATTCTGCAATACCAATAATATCAGGGTGATACATACGGTAACAAATGACGCCACCGAAATGACTAATTTTATCAGCTCGGTAATATGGATGGATTCAAATCTCACCACGTTGGGCTTGCGTTTGTGCAGAACTATGATGAGGGTGGCCAGCATGGCGACTACTGAAGCCAAAAAGAAGACCACCAAAATGAAAATTTCAAAGAAACTTATGGGAGCAATTTGGCGCATTAGCCGGTTTCCCCAGTCAAGAAACTTAACCCCGATTGGGACCCTCAATACCGGAGTCGGCCCGGTTTGTCAAGATGGTTGTGCGGTATCTAACTGCGGTGGGGATTGGCCTGATTCCACCGGGTTGGCCGAAGTATTGGCGGATTGGGAGACAAAGGCCGGCAGCAAGAAAGTCTTCAGGGCCTCTTCCACCCTGGAGAGATCCACCAGGGTGTCGTAGCAGGGGCCGTGGGGCCGGTAGTTGATGACCCCGAAGACCGGCAGCGGGTAGCTGTCCTGGATGCCGCTGGACAGGTCCCGCTCGCAGGCCACCGCGATAATGAGGTGGGGGCGCCGCTCCACCACGATGCGCCGGGCCAGGGTGCCGCCGGTGGCCACCGCCAGCCCCACCCCGTACTTCTCGGAAAGATCCGCCAGGCCGTTGATGGGGCACTTGCCGCAGCGCTTGCAGTTCACCGTGCTGCCGGTGATGCGGAACTGGCACTCGTGGAACTGGAGGCAGTGGGGCATGAGCAGCAGCAGCTTGTCCGGGGTGGTGCGGGGATGCTGGGCCAGGACCAGCTGGTTATTGATTTCGATGAAGGAATGGCGCACCCGGTCCTTGGACACGCCGCAGAGCTTGCCCACGCCGCTCATCAGGGGCAGCAGCAGTTTGATCACCACCCCGCGCAGCTTCCGGGAGAAGAACAGGTCCCTTCCCAGGACTACGGTGAGGGCCAGCAGGACCATGCCGCCCATCACCACGAAGAGTACGACGCCAAAGATGATCCCCAGCACCAGGGGGAAATTGCGGTGAATGGTGGTCAGGCCCACGTAGGGGACGTACCAGAGGATGGCCAGGATGATGGTGAAGAGCAGGATGGTGACGACGAGGAGCCCCAGGAAGATGCGCTTCTGGGGCCGGATGGCATTACCGCCGTTCAGGATAGGGGGCTGCTCGCTCATAAAGACCGTTTTCGGTTTTCGGTAAAAAATAAATTCAGACTTTCCGGCCCGCTATTCCAGCACCTGCTTGACCAGGTTATGCCCCCGCAGGAATTCCGGGGCGCCCAGGCGTTTGTGGCCGGCCAGTTGCAGTTCCTCCACGGTGACGCTGCCCTGGCCGCAGGCGATCTCCAGCCCCTGGGGAGTGACCCGAAGGACCGTGCCGGGAGGAGCCAGGCGGCCTGCCGACTTTTTCACCCGGGCTCCGAACAGTTTCAATCTCCGGCCCTGCCACCGGGCATAAGCCCCGGGCCTCGGGTCCAGCCCCCTGATCCACCCGCCCACCTCCCGGGCCGGCAGCTCCCAGTTGAGGCCCCGCATCTCCGGAGTAATGGGAGGCGCGTAGGTGATGCCGGCTTCGGGCTGAAGCCGCTTGACGCCCTCGCCCCGGCGGAGCATCTCCAGGGACTGGACCAGCAGGGCGGCGCCCCGCTCGGCCAGCTTGTGGTACAGGGTGCCGAAATTGTCCTCTTCGTTGATGGGCAGGCGTTCCTGGAGGAAGACGGGGCCGCTGTCCACCTCATATTGCACCCACTGAATGGTGACCCCGGTTTCGGTCTCGCCCCTGATCAAGGCCCAGTTGATGGGGGCCGAACCCCGGTACCGCGGCAGCATGGAGGCGTGGACGTTGAGAAAGCCCACCGCCGGCAAGGCCAGAATCTCCGGGGTGAGGATGCGGCCGTAAGCCACCATGATCATCAGCTCCGGCTTATAGGCGGCCAGGCTGCGGATGAACTCCGGGTCCTTGAGGCGCTGGGGTTGCAGCACCGGCAGTTTCCAGGCCAGGGCCAGCTCTTTCACCGGCGAGGGGGTGACCACCTGACCCCGGCCCCGGGGTTTATCCGGCTGGGTCACCACCGCGGCCACCTCTTCGCCGCGGTTGAGCAGCGCCTCCAGGGAAGGCAGGGCGAACTGGGGGGTGCCCATGAAGATCAGACGCCAGGGGCCTCCTTTCATCGGGCCGCCGCCTGTTTCTTGAGCCGACTTAAATAAAGCCCCCGCTTTAACCGGCTGAGGTGGTCGATGAACAGGATGCCGTCCAGATGATCGATTTCGTGCTGCAACACTACCGCCAGCAAGCCTTCCTCCGACATCTCTATGGGTTTGCCGTCCCGGTCCAGGCCTTTCACGGTTACCCGGGCGTGGCGCCTCACTTCCGCAGTAAAATCGACCACCGACAGGCAGCCCTCTTCGTGGACGTAATCCCCTTCCCCGGCGGTGATGCAGGGATTGAGAATCACCTTCAGGTCGCGTTTGCCCCCGTCCCGGTGGCCCAGGTCAAACACGATGAGGCGGTCCAGGACCCCCACCTGGTTGGCCGCCAGCCCCAAACCCGGGGCCGCGTACATGGTCTCGGCCATGTCAGCGATGAGACGGTGCAGCTCAGCGTTGACCTCGGTGATTTCCCGGGCTTTCTTCCTTAAAACCGGGTCCGGCAATTTGCGAATGGGTAAGACGGCCATTTCTCCAGCTAACGGAAAGAATCTCCAAAATATTTTTTGATTACCCTTAAATTTTACGGCAATTTCCCCGATTTTTCAAGGACCGGCCCCCGGGTAGCGCAAAAATGTGCCGAGGCGGATGAAGGGGAAGAAGCCGGGGCCCGCATCCGCTTCCCAAGCTCCTGGTTACGAACCATTTTTTTATGCAAAGCTCTGCTTTGAAAAGTTGGCGTAGGGTGCGTCTTACGCACCAATAAGTTACCGATTTTTCATGGCTTTGGAGTGAGCTAACGGCTCATGAGCGACTGCTTCCGAAAAGTCTTTATGTATGGTGCGCACTGCGCACCGTAACTATATGTTAACTTTTCATAGTTTCGGGGTTACGAAGGACCATGAATTACTGCTTGGGAACGGAAATCTCGTCCCCCAGCTCCGGTTGGGCAAGGAGGCTGGTGGGCCATGCCCACCCTTGTATCTTAGTTTAAGATACGCTTTATTGAAGTCCTGGTCATGGTCGAAGTTGG
>JBGPBR010000159.1:0-5175 GCA_041481325.1 Desulfobaccia bacterium | reverse complement strand
GGATTTCCTCCACCCCCGCCGGGGCGGTCAAATCAAACCGGGCAAACCAGAGCTCCCGGGCCTCTTCCAACGACTTCATGCGCAAGTAGATGCGTCGTTTCATGGTATGTCCTTTGTGGTTGATTGTGGGGGAGGGGGTAAGGGCCCTTACGAAAAACCCTTAGCCCCCTCCCCCACCTCCTTCATCTTCTGCCCCCCAGCCGCCGCCGCCCGGGGTGCGGATGGAAAGGCGGCTGCCGGCCGGGAGGGTGAGGTTGACCTTGCCGGGGAGGGTTTTATTACCCTCTGGAGTGATAAGGGCGTTTTCCCCCGGGGCGCCGGGCCGGCCGCCGTTAAGGCCGTAGGGCCGGTGGCGCCGGCGTTCGCTCAGGAGGCTCACCGAGACGTCGGTGAGAAACTGAAACTCCCGGACCAGGCCGTCGCCGCCGAAGTAGCGGCCGGCCCCGCCCGAGCCGTCTCGGAAGGCGTAGCGGCTGACCAGCACGGGGTAGTCGTGCTCCAGGACCTCCACCGGGGTGTTCCGGGTGTTGGTCATGTGGGTGTGGACCCCGGAGAGGCCCGCCTGGCCGGGCCGGCCCCCCATGCCCCCGGCTATGGTCTCGTAGTAGGTGAATTCCCGGCCGCTCACGGGGTGGCGGCCGCCGAAGGCCAGGTTGTTCATGGTGCCCTGGGAGGCCGCGGGAATTGACCCCGGCAGGGCCTGGGCCAGGGCCCCCAGCACCACGTCCACCACCCTCTGGGAGGTCTCCACGTTGCCTGCGGCCACCGGGGCCGGGAAGTGGGGCTCCAGCAGGCTGCCGGGCCGGGTGAGCACCGTGAGGGGGCGGAAGCAGCCCTGGTTGATGGGATAGTCTTCGGCCAGGAGGGTCAAAAAGACGTAATAGACCGCGGCCTCCACCACCGCGGGCACCGCGTTGACCCCGCCGGCGGCCTGGTCGGCGCTCTCCCGGAAGTCGGCTACGGCCCGGCCGCCGGAAACGGTAAGGGTGAGGCGGATGGCCAGGTCTTCGTGGCCGTAGCCGTCGTCGTCGAGAAAATCCACGAACGCATAGCGGCCGGCGGGAATGGCGGCGATGAGGTCCTGCATGGCCCTCTCGGAATAGTCCAGCAAGGCCCGGCTCATGTTAAGGAGCTTAGGCGACCCGTAGCGGGCGGCCATCTCCGGGAGCCGCTGCTGACCACGGTGGAGGGCGGCCAACTGGGCCGCCAGGTCCCCCCGGCGCTCCTCCGGGACCCGCATCCGGCCCAGGAGGCCGTTTAAGAAATCTTCGTTCAGCCGCCCCTGCCGGAAGAGATAGGTGGGGGGAATGACCACGCCTTCATCCCGCAAGTCCCGGGCCAGGGGCATGGAGCCGGGGCTCTTGCCGCCCACGTCCGCATGGTGGGCCCGGTTCACCAGGAAGAAGGCCAGGTTATCATTGAGAAAGACCGGGGCGATGAGGGTGAGGTCCGGCAGGTGGGTGCCGCCCCAGTAGGGGTCGTTGAGGAGCAGCACCTCCCCCGGGGCGAGGGTAAATTCCGGCAGCAGCCGCTGCATGGTGCGGGGCAGCGCCCCCAGGTGCACCGGGATGTGGGCCGCCTGGGCCAGGAGCTCGCCCGCCGCGGTGCACACCGCGCCGGAATAATCCCGGCGCTCCTTGATGTTGGCGGAAAAGGCGCTCTGGCGCAGCACCAGGCCCATCTCTTCGGCCACCGCCGCGAAGAGCTTGTTGAAGATGGTGAGTTCCAGGGCCAGGGACATGTTATATAGCCATTAACCAGTGGTCAGTTAAAAATGTCACAGTCTGCTGATGGCGATTTTCAGTTCTCGTTCCCAAGCTCCTGCTTGGGAACGCAAATTTTACCCCAAGCTCTGCTTGGGGACATCTCGCCGGTGCCGCGCAGGCTAAAGCCTGCGGCTGCCAAGCAGCTTTTTGACCGGAAATCGGCCTGAAAGCTGATCGCTGACAGAATATTAAGAAAGAATTGTATCCCCAAAGAGGAGATTTATAAAGGCTTTCTTGTGAAGGGCGAGGGCCGGGTGCGGGCGCCGGACCACGGCCAGGTAGTCGGACTTGAAGTGGCGCTTCAGGGGAATGAGGGCCAGGTTTCTCAGGGGCTGGGTCCCCCGGGCCAGGGTGGCGAACGCCACCCCCAGGCCCATCTCCACGTAGAGGGCGGAGAGCTCCACGTTGGTGGACTCCAGGATGACGTGGTAGCTGAGGCCTAGTTTCCGGAAGCGTTCCTCCAGCAGCCGGCGGCCGGCGGCCTCCGGGCCCCGGGGCGGCAGGATGAGGGGATACCGGGCGATCTGGCGCAGGCCCACCCGTTTCAGGGAGGCCAGGGGATGGTCCGGGGGGGCCAGGAGGACCGTTTCCACCGGCAGCCAGCGGTGGGCGGCAAGGTCGCCCGGGACCAGGGATTCCAGGGCCAGCCCCAGGTCGGCGTCGCCGTTTTTCACCAGGGCGAGGACGGCCTGCTGGGGGCGGTCCAGCAAGGTGAGCTCCACCCGGGGAAACAGGCGGGTGTAAGTCTTGAGGGATTCGGGCAGCAGGTGCAGGAAGGTGGTGAAGGGCGCGGCCAGGCTGAGACGCCCCTGGTGCAGCCCCTTGAGGTCGTTCAGCTCCTCTCTGAGGCTCTCGAAGCCGGCCAGCAGGGACTCGGCGAAGGCAAAGAGCTTGTCGCCCGCCGGGGTGAGGCGCAGGCGGCGTTTGCCGAGGCGCTCCAGCAGGGGGCAGTCCAGCTCCTCTTCCAGGGCCTTGACCTGCTGGCTCAGGGCGGACTGGGTCCGGAAGGTGGCGGCCGCGGCCCGGGTGAAGCTCTCCAGTTTGGCCACGTGGTAAAATCCCAGGAGCTGCTGAATTTCCATAAGAAAAGTTAATTAGTATAATAAATATAATTAATTTTACTTATTTTATAAAATAACCCAAAATGAGGAAAAATCAATGCTAAAATCTCAGGGGGCGCCCCAGGAGAGGCCCCGGCTATCTCCGCCCGGACTTCCCGGACAGGCCGGAGCTCCGGACCCGGGTTTCAGATTGGCTACCCCCTTTAAGTGGTGATGGTCAGACAATGCTCGTAAACCGATACCGCCCGAAATATGTCCGTCCGCCTAACCCCACGGCCCAACATCTGCGCTGCTTTGCCGACCTTGACGGCGATATCAGCGAGGTGCTCCCTTATCTCAATACCGTGCTGAAGGGCTACGAATTCTGCCAGAGCCCGCCGTCGCTGACGTTAAAAATCCCCGGCAAGCTCGTCACCCTGACTGCCCGTGAGATTGCCATCAATATGGTCAAAGACCAGACCGAGGCCGAGGGTATTCTTAAGTGGTTAAAGCAGGAGATCAACGCCACCTGGGAGCGGCGAGGCGAAATTACCCCAAGTTTCGAAGTTGCCGCCGCCCCTCGCATCTTGAACATCCTTAAACTCTTGCCCCAAACCAACTGTCGGGCCTGCGGCCGGCCCACCTGCATGGTGTTTGCGGTGCAGGTGGCCCAGGGGGCTCAAGGCCTCCAAGGCTGCCTATACCTTGACGAGGAAAATCAAAAGAGACTACGAGAATATCTCAGGCCATTTCATCTTTCGGATTAATATCAGTTATGCGCTTGGAGGCGCCTTATGAAAGATTCGCTGCAACCCGGCCTCACCTTTGAGTTCAAATTTGCGGTGCCGGAGAACAAGACCGTGCCCCACCTCTACCCCGAGTCCCCGGAATTCCAGCAGATGCCCCGGGTGCTGGCCACCGGGTTCATGGTGGGGCTCTTCGAGTGGGCCTGCATCCAGGCCCTCAACCCCCATCTCGACTGGCCCCGGGAGCAGACCGTGGGCATCCACCTGGACCTGAACCACACGGCCGCCACCCCGCCGGGGCTGACGGTGACGGTCAAGGGCCTGCTGGAGAAAGTGGAAGGCCGCAAACTCACCTTTTCCCTGGTGGCCGACGACGGGGTGGATCAGATCTCCCAGGGGCATCATGTCCGCTTCGTCATCGACGCCCTGAAGTTCAACGCCAAGGCCAAGGCCAAGGCCATGCAGGGAGCCGGGGCGGCGGCGGCCCGGTAAGGGCGGGCAGAATCCCGGCCCTACCCGCACGCCCGGGTCCGGAAACCCGCTCATGATGGGGAAGGATCCGCTAGGGTCGGGTCCCGGAAATATCTTATAAGAGGCCATACAGTTATTCTCCCTCCCCCGGGGGGAGGGGGAATTTGGTTCCGGCTAACATACCATAATCTCATATTATTTTTTTGCCACCCCCACCCTGATCCTCCCCCATCAGGGGGGAGGGAATAACCGCGAGCCCTTTTTCAAACTACTGGTGGGACCCGACCCTAGCCCTTTAATTCTCTTATCTGTTCCTTGATAATAATTCGGTGCGGCCCGATAGGTAGGGGCGGGTTTTAAACCCGCCCCCTTTTTTGTCGGGGTTCGTGGACTAAGGGTGGGTGAGAGACGCCGGCGGCATTAACCGACAATTTTGGTGGATTTGCCCTCAGGGAGGTGATATTTTTGGGGAGGATTGGGGCCAATTTATGAAAAGAGCAGGGATATGAAGCAGATAAAGATAGGGTATGTGGGCACGGACGGCCGGACCTTCCTGTCGGCCCTGGAGACCAGCCGGGCCACCAGCGAACTCTACCCCGGCGACTACCGGGGCCTGGTGGTCCGGGGCACCCCGGCCATGCCCCCCTTTGCCCGGCGCCTGAACTGGCCCGTGGACTTCATCCCCACCACGGACAACTCGGTGGAGGCCTACGCCCAGGCCCTGATCAAGGCTTTTCAGGATGGCGCCCTGGACCTGGCCCTCATCATGCCCGAAGGCCTGATCTTTGAAGGCCTGGTGGACCGGCTGGCCGCCGCCGGGTTCGGGGCGCCCCTCATCGGCCTGGACCGGAGCGGGGCCTTCATCGAAGCCGACAAAATCGCCTGCAAGCGCCTGTGCCGGGAGGCCGGCATCCCGGTGGCCCCCCGCTGGACCGAGGCGGACGCCCGGGATTACCCCGGGGTCCTGGGGACCTGCCTGGACTACCTGCACGACTACGGCGGCGCGGTGCTGAAATATCCCTACAGTGCCGGCGGCAAGGGGGCCCGCATCATCTTGAACGCCTGGGAAATCCGGGACGTTTACGACGATTTGCGCAAGGATTATCAGGACGCTTACGCCCGGCAATTCGGGAAGAAGTCCCCCTGGCCCCT
>JBGPBR010000158.1:0-5187 GCA_041481325.1 Desulfobaccia bacterium | reverse complement strand
TCCTCAAGATGGGGGCGGCCCGGGTGCTGGTGGCCGAAGGCCCGGGGCATTGCCAGGATACCCTGCGGGTCCTGGAGGAATCCGGCTTAAGGGAGGTATTACGGGAAGACGGGATTCCCTTCGTGGACCTGAATTATCTGGAGGGCTTCTCGCTGCCCAACGCCGGCCGCTACACCCGTCTCGCCACCCTGACCTTCCCGGAGATTTGCCGCCAGGTGGACCTCATCGTCTCCCTGGCCAAGCTCAAGACCCATCATTGGGCCGGCGTCACTCTGTCCATGAAGAACCTCTTCGGAGTCATGCCAGGGATGTATTACGGCTGGCCGAAAAATGTGCTGCATGACGTGGGCATCGACGGTTCCATCCTGGATATCACCGCCACCCTGCGACCGCATTTTGCCATAGTCGACGGCATCATCGGGATGGAAGGAGACGGGCCCATCATGGGGACTCCCAAATTTGTGGGGGTCCTGGTCATGGGGCGCAATCTGCCGGCGGTGGACGCCACCTGCGCCCGGGTGATGGGGATCAACCCCCAGCGGGTGCGGTATCTGGCCGAAGCCGAAAAGTTCCTGGGCCCGGTGCGGGAGGCCGAGATCCGGCAGGTGGGAGAGCCCGTGGCCCGGGTGCGCCGGGATTTTCAACTGTTGGAACATATCCCGGCGCAAAGAGGGCTTAGGAGCTGATGGCTTTATTAGGATGTCGGCAGGAAGGCAACTTGCTGGAGATCGGCGCCGCCGACCCGGCCCGGTTGGGCGGGATTGCCATTATCTTGCCTCACCTCACCGCCGGTATTAAGCGAAAAGGCTTGCATCCCTTGCCATATTCTTTTATATTTATTTGATATGACTACCATCGTTGTTATCATCCATGTGGTGGTTTCCCTGGCGTTGATCTGCATCGTCCTCTTGCAGCACGGCAAAGGGGCTGGCATCGGCGCCGCGTTCGGCGGCTCGTCCCAGACGGTTTTCGGCTCCACCGGCGCCGCCCCGTTTTTGGCCAAATTGACGGCAGCGGCCGCCATCTTGTTTATGCTGACTTCGCTGAGCCTTACCTTTCTGGGACGCCAGAAGGAGGCCTCCATCATGCAAGGGGCAGACCGGCCCGCGGCGAGCCAGCCTGCGGCCCCGGCCCCGAGCGCCCCGGCGGCGCCGCCGGCTCCGGCCGCGCCCGCCGCTCCCGGCCCCAAGGCTCCCCAGGGCGGTCCCGGCAAATGATTTCCCCTGTGCCGAAGTGGTGGAACCTGGTAGACACGCCATCTTGAGGGGGTGGTGGGGAATACCCGTGCGGGTTCAAATCCCGCCTTCGGCACCATATTCATCTTTCTGCAACCGGCTGGTTCTGATTAAGTCGCGATTCCTCCCCGTCTGATTGTCGCCGCCCCGTTATTTTTCCAGGCTCCGGGTTTAAAACCTTCGCCTTTAAGCGAAAAGCCTTAGCTTTTTCTTGTAGGCACGGAGTTCCTTGGTCACCCTGGCCCGAAGGCGAAGGGTCTTATACCGATTTGATGTCAAACATAGAGTTTTAAGTCTAGGATCAATAGCCACCCTGGTTAACATGAGCGACAGCCAATGCCTGGTGGCGAACCATAACCTTTATTGGCGCACACGGTGCGCCCTATGGCAACTTTTTATAGGGCGGCCCGTGGCCGCCTATAATAATCGATACCACTATTACTCTATCTTTGACGTAAAATTAGTCTCATACCGATTCGCAATCAATTGGTGGCACCGGCGACTCGCCGGTGCATGCGCACGCTAAAGCCTGCGGCTACCAGGCCGCCTCTTGACCGCAAATCGGTATCAGATGACCAATACCACCGACTTTCAGTCGTCTCCACCTCTTCCTGCTTTAGCAGGTAGTGGTTTAATTGCCTGCCCCTGCCTTGAATTAACCCGCCTTCCCTGAGGAGCTGGGGGCCTCCCGCCTGCGAGGTCTCCGGGGCCTGGCGGGGCGCCATTTTCATCCCCTTCCCTCCGTCCGCCTCCAGAGCCATTGCGGCTTAGAGCAACTGCCAAAAGTTGCATCCTGGTTCTGCCGCTCCCCTTGAGGAGAGAGGGGCAGGGTGAAGGGTAAATCGGAAATAACCCTGGCTAGGCGCGATAAGGGCGACAACCAGGACCGAAAATCCGGCCCCCAGCTTCCGGCGGTTTGCTGGAAAGGAGGAAACCGCGGCCGGACCCGGCCAATCGACTTTTCTTCCCCCCTCAGCAACTTCTTCATGATTGCCGAGGTTAGCCCCCCGGTCTCCCCCGGACCTCCCCGGCTTTTTAATAGTAATTTCAAATAGATTTATGATGCGGCTTCGCCGCCGGCGCCCCCCCGTCCAGGTTTTTCTGAACTTCCGGGCCCGTTTTCCCGCATGGTTTTGCGCCATTTTCTTTTCCATTATCAGGGATCTCGAAGCCTAATATCAGGGTGGTCCTGATTTACCGGTTCCTTGCTTTCAAGCATAGTGCAATCACCCTGTAACAAAACCGCCAACCTCAGGGAGGTGATGAGTCAAAGAAACCATTTGAATCCCCAGAGGCTAAAACCAGAAAGTTAAATCTTCAACCTCAAACTCAAAACTCAAAAAAACTTGGAGGGGAACAAAATGGAAAAGATCAGAAATTTCTTTAAGGATGAGTCCGGTGCCAGCGCGGTGGAATACGGCCTGTTGGTTGCTTTGATTGCTTGTGCCATCGTGGTCGCGGTCCAGGGCCTCGGCGGCGCCCTGAACGCCACGTTCACCAACTCCTCTGACACGCTGAATGCGGCCACTGGCGGCACCTAATTAAGGTAATTTTCTTGCCGAGGGTGCGAGGCCCGGAGAAGTATCCGGGCCTCGAACATGACAAGGAAACCGGAACTTAACGATGGCAACGATCTCCCAGGTTCACCCGATGTCGGTTCGACACCTCGAGGCTGAGGCGCGGAGGGTAGGCGGGTTAAATTCCGCCGGCAACCTTCGCCGGCGCTGCTGGCCCCGACCGGGATGGAGGCAGGGCTTCAGGGTCGCCCCCTGGAGCTCCTGGCGCGGATCAGTTGCCGGCTTGCCATGGCAACATGGCCGGAGCCTGAACCAAGCGCGGTTCCGCTCATGGAACTGAGTCGAGGAGGACCTCGCCATGGTTTATGAAGACTTCAGATTAATGGTTTTGAAGGCGATAGTGGCGATCCTGTCACTGTCATTAGCGCTCATTTCCATTTGTTTACGCAGTTGGTGGGCCTAGGCAGGCGCTTCCTGGTCATCTGCTGAGAAAGGTCACGGAAACGCCGCAATCCCGGCAGTGACCGACCGAGCATATGATTGGGGGGCGCCGCCCGGCCCTACCGCCGGGAGGAAGGGAATCATTTCCCCTCATTTCCCCTAACGAGCAGACGGAGATTCAACTTGCCCCAGTTCCTAACCGATGTCGCCGCCTGGTTGCAGGGCCAAGGGAGTCTGGTTATTCCCCTGGCCCTTACCGTCTGGATCGCCTGGGGTGACCTGAAGACCCGCCGGATTCCCAATTATCTGACCCTGGGAATTGCGGTGGCCGGTCTGGTTTTCAACCTGATCTTCCACGGCTGGCAAGGATTATTGGGCGGGTTTCTGGGTATGCTGATGGGTTTTGGATTTCTGATTCTCCCATACATTTGGGGCGGCATGGGCGCCGGCGACGTCAAGGCCCTGGCCGCCCTGGGTGCCTGGCTGGGCCCATGGGGGACCATTTTCCTGTTCTGTTACATGGGGATCGCAGGCGGATTCATGGCCTTGGGAGTTTTAGGCTGGAAGGGCCTGCTCTGGCAAAAACTGCGGCAGGCCTGGACTCTCGTGGTCAACCTGATCCTGTGCCGACCCGCGGGGACGAAGGTCCCGCTACCTCCCCAGGAGGAGACCCCGGGCATTCCATACGGAGTCGCCATGGCCGTGGGCATGGCGGTGCTCCTGAGCGTCCGAATCTGACCCGCCCCTTAGTGGACCGCGGCTCCCAAAGGCGCGGTTACCAACCGCGGGGCCTAAAATGTGAGTGCATATTATGGAACTGAATTTGCCTAAAGGCGTTGGCTATGTTGCGGCCGCCGTGGTTGTAGGTCTGGTGGCCACCTTCGGCATCCACCGGTATATCTCCGCCAAGACCAAGGTGCCTACCATTGTCAAGGATTCGGTGGTGGTGGCTACCCGCGACGTGGCCCCCGGCACCGCCTTCACCGCCGAGATGCTCAAAGTCGCCCAATGGCCCAAGGAGAATATCCCGCCCCAGGCGTTATCCTCCGCCAACCAGGTGCAGGGCCGGGTGGCCATGATGTCCGTCGCCAACGGCGAGCCCATCCTGGCCCGGAAACTGGCGCCCGAGGGCACCGCCGCTGGTCTGAGCGGCCTTTTGGCCATGGATAAGAGGGCCCTGACGGTACGGGTCGACGATGTCTCCGGATTGGCCGGATTCCTTCACCCCGGTGACCGGGTGGACGTGTTGGCCGACTTCAAGCTGCCGGAAGACACCAAAGAGCACTACTCCAAGACCATCCTGCAAAACATCGTGGTCCTTACCGCCGGTCAAGTCTGGGAGCAGAAGGGGGATAACAAGCCCGTGGTGGTTAATACCGTTACCATGGAGTTGTCTCCGGAGCAGGCCGAAATTTTGAATCTTGCCAGCAACGAAGGCAAGATCCGGCTGACCCTGAGAAACTACCGCAATGTGGAGACGGTGGCGACCGAGGGCGTGGGCTTGTCCCAGCTCGTCACTGGCGGCGGAAAAAAGACGGTGGTCGCCGCGGCGCCTTCCCGGAAAGAGGAGCGCTGCGTTGAGGTGATCAAGGGCTTGGAGCGCACCAAGACCACCCTGTAACCAATCAGGGGGGTGGGCTCTGAGACTGCCGCCGCGGCGCTTTAGTCGAACCCGCGGCGAACGGCAAGCGCCCTGCAAACCGCAAGCAAGACCGCCCCGGGGGGGGCTGCGGGTTTAGACAATTTTATTAATGCGCACAGCGGTGAACCTTTTAGAGCCACAGCGAAGTCCAAGGGGGGCCAAGGTGCTAGTAAGAACTTTAGACTATTCCCATATCAAGGCAGCCAGGTGGGCGTGGATGCTGCTGGGGGTGGCACTGGTCTTGGGGTTGGCCTGGCCGGCCCCGGCCTCGGAGTTGCTGGACCGGGTCAAGGACCAGGAGATCAAGCAGGTCTTGCGCCTCCGGGTGGGGCACTCCAAGGTCCTGCGGACC
>JBGPBR010000157.1:0-5211 GCA_041481325.1 Desulfobaccia bacterium | reverse complement strand
GCCGGGTCGGCCTTACAAAAAAGGCATGGCGGGCTGTTTTTTTCTTTTGGTTTCCAAAGCTCCTGCTTGGGACCCCGCTTGGGTTCAAAGCCCTGCTTGGCTCAAAAGCCGGCTGGCGGTGACGTTCTGGTTGCCAATCAGAGCTTGCCGTCTATATGCGTCCCTGAGCAGGAGCTTGGGAGCGGGATGAAATGGCGGGCAGTGCCCGCCCTACATCTATTTGGTGCGCAATGCGCACCCTACACGATTTCCCTACCGAAAACCGAAAACTGAAAACTGAAAACCGTCTTTATGAACAAGCGTTGTACGTTCTGCAACCACGCCTCCCGCCCGGAGACCGACGACGCCCTCTTGCGGGGCGAGCCCTGCCGCCGCCTGGCCGCCCGCTGAAAACTGACCGCCGGCCGCTGACCCCTTAATACCGTTTTCGGTTTTCTGTTTTCGGTTTTCGGTTAATAAAAGGAAAATTGTCAATAGGTTACATGTTAAGTTTGTTGCATCTGAAACGGAAAAGGGTATTAATACTCCACGTCCAGGTCGGCGGCGGAGCCAAGCCCTTCGGCTAATTCCCCGGCGTGGCGGACCACCTCGGCGGGGAAGCGGCGCAGGTCGGCGTGAAAAAAATGATATTGGGGGAGATACCGCAAGACCAGTTCGGCCACGGCCATGGCCTGGAGGCGGTCCAGGGCCTTGGGGGCCTGCCCCCGGGGCGGCAATTCGCTCCTCCGGAGCCGGTGGAGCGCAAACGCCCGGGGATCGGGAACCGCCATCCTGGCCGGAAGGCCGTCCTGGCCGATGACCACCTGGGAAAACCTGGGCGCGGCCAGGAGGTCATGGAGGTTGCCCCGGTCCTCCGGCCCCGACTCCCTCCCGGAGCCGGGGGGCCGGCCCGACTGCTCCCCGGGCCCCAAGACCCGGACCAGGAAGCCGGTGCGGTTCACTGCCTGCAGTCCGGTGGGGCCGACGCCCGCAAAGGACCGGTCCGCCTTGCGGAGCAGGGCCAGGAAGGCGGCGCCGGGAAGGGAGACCTCCCCGGTTAGGGTCAGGCGGACCCGGGCCCCGGCAAACAGGTCCAGGTCCCTGGAAGTCTCCAGAAAGGCCCCGGCTGCGAATTCGTAGGCGTAAATGGCGCTGGCGCCGACCACGGTGAGATTTTCCTGGAGGGCCTCATGCTGGCCGAGGAGATTCAGGATCCTGGCGGTCAGGCGGGGAACCCGCCGGAGCAGGGCGGCCCGGCAGAACCTGGCCTGCTCCGCCAGCTGCAGGCGCAGGTCCCGGAGGCGCTGGGTTGCGTCCTGTCTGGCCCCGATGAATTTTGCAAAAAGCTCCTCCGTGTGCGGGGAGCGGGGCCCCAGGCTGCGGCCGCGGCCATACCGGTCGAAGTATTGGTACAGATAGTCCCGGCCCTTGATTTTCTTCCAGTGCCTGCCTCCCTGATAGGCCCGGGCCCGCCCCCGGGCCTCCAGGAAGGCTAGATAGAGGCGCACCGCCTCCTGGTAGCTGCGGCGCTGGCCGGGGCTGAATTCCTTAAACGCATAACTGCCTTCCATGTTATCCTTCATATCATGAATAATAGTCTAAAGCAGGATAATTCTCGAGGTAAGTTGAAAATTCCATTTCGATGCTTAGTTTTTTTCGATATAATATTGGTTAGTTCTAAATCTTAAGGAGAGCCGGCCCATGAGACCCAGCACCGAGATCGACACCCTGCGCCTGCAGCTTCCCTACCACAAGTTGCGGCAGGTGAAAAAGGCCAACGTCCTGCCCGTCGACTGGCAGACCGAATGGGAGCGCTTCGACGTGGAGGAGCTTTTTACCCTGGATCTGAGCTCCATCCCGGCAAAGCTGCTGGAGAACATCCGCAAACGCCAGGAAGTCCTGATGGACGGCAACCAGGCGGCTATCTCGGTGCTGACCCGGGTGGTGGACGGTCTCTGCGGCTATCCCATCACCCCCTCGACCCCCATTGCCGAAAATTTTGCCAGGTACGCGGCCAACGGCCAAAAGAACCTCTTCGGCAACGAGCTCATGTATTTTCAGCCGTCGGACGAACTTTCGGCCATCGTCGCGGTGGAGGCCATGGCCAGCCAGGGGGGGCGCTACGTGGACAACACCTCGTCCCAGGGGCTGCTCCTCAAGACCAAGAACCTCTTTTCCGTGGCTGGCAAAAGGCTCCCGGTGGTGATGACGGTGATGGCCCGGGAGGTCAACAAAGGGTCCCTGTCCATCCATTGCGGCCACACCGACTTCTATGCGGTGCGCAATGCCGGCTGGGCCCAGCTCGTTTCCCAGGACAACCAGGAGCTGCACGAGCTCCTGCCCGTGGCCTTCAAGGTTTCGGAGCTCAGGGAGGTAATGCTGCCCACCATGGTCATCGGCGACGGCTTCATCAAGAGCCACGCCATTGAAAATATCCGGGAGCTCTCCGACGCCTTCCTGGAGTACTTCGTCAGTCCTCCCAGCCGGCTCTACCAACCCAACTTCGAACACGGGACCCTGACCGGCACCTTCACGGACACGGACCTCACCATGGAGGGCCAGGTGTCCCAGGACCTGGCTTACCGCTTCTTCAAGCGGGGCTTCGTCATCGCCATGAACGCCATGAACAAGATCCTGGGCACCAACCTCAAGGTGGTGGAGTGTTACCGCACCGAGGACGCCGACATGGTGGTGGTCATCCTGGGTTCCGCCACCGGGGTGGTCAAGGACGTGGTTGACTATTACCGGGACGCCAAGGGCTACAAGATCGGGGTGGTGCGGCCGGTGCTGTTCAACCCGCCGTGCTACGAAGAGCTGGCCTACGGCATACGCAAGGCCAAGGTGATCTCCGTCCTGGAGCGCACCGGCACCGCCCACAACCAGCTCCTGCTGGCCGACGTGCAGGCGGCCCTGCAGATTTCTCTCCGGGCCGGCCGGGAAGGCAAGAAGGAACACCGCATCTATGGTCGCCACGACATGCCCACCCTGTTCCACGGGGTCTACGGCCTGGGCAGCAAGGACTTCAACAAGTACGACGCCGCGGCGGTGGTGGAAAACATGCTGTCGTGTTACGAAAAGAAGCGGCGTTTCTTCCGGGACTTCTACGTGGGCATCGAAGGCCCCCTGACCCTGAGGCCGGCGCCCCTCCCCGGGTACCTGGAGCGGGAAATGGGCATGACCTTCATTGGGGTGGGGGCCGAGGGGGTCAAAACCGCGTTGGAGTCCTCCGCCCTGGTCTACGCCCAGGACATCGGCAGCGGCCGCAAGTACGTCCAGTCCGGGGCCCGCTACGGCGCGGCCCGCAAGGGCGCCCCGGTGTTCATGAATCTGCGCATCTCGTCCCAGCCCATCCGCAACTCCTCGGAGCTCACCGAACGGGACGTGCTGGCCTTTTTCAACGAAAAGTTCCTGAGCGACCAGATCCTGCGGGAATACGTGGGGGGGCTCAAAGAGAACGGCCTCCTGGTCATCAACTCCACCAAGAGCTGCTATGACATCATGGCCACCTTTCCGGCCCAGGTGCAGTCCCTCATCAAGTACAAGCAGATCAAGCTCATGACCCTGGACGGCACCAAGGCGGCCTTAAAGCACCTGAACAAGAACCTGCCCGGGGCCGCCTTCCTGGGCCTGATCAACAAGGAGATGGGCATCCTGCCGGAAAAGGACTTCGAGCAGCGCTTCAAGAAGATCCTGGAAAAAAAGCTGGGGACCAAGAAGAAGGAGATGTTGGAGGCCAACATCGCCCTCCTCAAGTACGGCGCCGACCTGGCCTCCGGGCATGTTTCCGAGAAGGCCGCCCGGGCCCTGGACGTAGGCCCCGCCTACGCCCCGCCGCTGCCGGAGAATTTCGGCCAGGGGTCCCGCACCTCCGGCCTGCCGGTGGTCCTGGGAGAAAAGGACCGCCTGGGCAGCATCAAGCCCGTCAACCTGGTGAAAGACTACCAGGAGGTCTTCTATCAGGACATGGTGAAGCCGGTGCTGGAAGGCAGAAAAGTCCCCTGGGACCATTTCCTGCCCATCGTGCCCGCGGGGACCAGCCGCTACCGGGACATGAGCTACATCGGCACCCAGCTGCCGGTTTACGACCCCGGCAAGTGCATCGCCTGCGGGCTGTGCACCGCTTCCTGCCCCGATTCGGCCCTGATCTCCACGGTCACCGACCGGCCCGTGGATGAAGCGGCCCGGTACTTCAAGAAATTCAAGTCCACCCCCAAGGGCATCCCCTGGGAACGGTGCGCCATGAATATCAATGCGGACCCCGCCGCCTGCAAGGGCTGCGGCGTCTGCACCCAGGTCTGCCCCACCGACGCCCTGAAGATGGTGGCCAAGACCGACCTCAAGGACGAGGACTTTCTCCCCGAGGCCTATCGGGGGTGGGACAATTCCATTAATCTCGCTCCCTACGTGGGGCAGATGTCCCTCAACCACCAGGTGCTCTTTGTCTTCTCCAAGCTCTATCCCGGCAAGCACACCCTGTGCCCGGGCTGCAGCGAAGGGGTCATCAATCTCCTCACCTTCTTCGCGGCGGAGTCCCTCAGGAACCACCCGCAGGGCATCGCCACTTTCTACCAGGGCATCAAGATCCTCTCCGAGCGGAACAAGCGGGCCATCGAGCATATGTTGGACCACGGCTTCAATATTTACGCCATCAACGCCACCGGCTGCGACCAGGTCTCGGAGCTGGTGAACCCGTTCAACACCCGGATCTACCCCTCAGGCCATTACGGCTTCGGCACCGCCTCGGCCGCGGCGTTGGGGGCCAAGTTCAGCCTGGACCAGGCCCATCAGAACCGCTTTAACAGCGTCTTGACCAAGATCATCGTCTTCGCGGGCGACGGGGCCATCTACGACATCGGCAACGGGCCCTTCAACCACGCCCTGGGGGAAAACTACGACATCACCTGGGTGGTCTTTAACAATGAAGGCTACATGAACACCGGCATGCAGAAGTCCGGGGCCACCCGCTTCGGCTCCGACCGCTCCACCTCCCCCATCGGGCGCAAATATGCCGGCAAGACCACCCTGCACCGCCGGATCATCAGCCAGGCCATGGCCATCTCCCACGTCTATGCCGCCAAGCTGGCCATCGACAACCCCTTCTACGCCATCAAGATCCTGAAGGAGGCCATCGCCTACAACGGCCCCTCCATGGTGGAGTTCTTTTCCACCTGCCCCACCGGCCACGTGACCCACGACTGGGCCGGGCCGCTGATTTACCGGATGATGGTGGAG
>JBGPBR010000156.1:0-5242 GCA_041481325.1 Desulfobaccia bacterium | reverse complement strand
TTCGCGGCGGAAACCCACGTGGACCGGTCCATTCTGGACCCGGAAGTGTTCGTGCGCACCAACGTCCAGGGCACCTTCACCCTGCTGGAGGCGGCGCGCCGGTCCTGGCAGGGCTTACCTGGGTCGGTCGCCCGGCCCCGGTTCCTGCACATCAGCACCGACGAGGTTTACGGCTCGCTTCAGCCCGGGGACCCGCCCTTCACCGAGGACTCCCCTTACGCCCCCAACAGCCCCTATGCCGCCTCCAAGGCGGGGGCCGATTTTCTGGTGCGCGCCTACTTCCGCACTTACGGACTACCCGCCCTGATCACCAACTGCTCCAACAATTACGGCCCCTACCAGTTCCCCGAGAAGCTCATCCCGTTCACCCTGAGCCAGGCCCTGCAGCAGAAGCCCATCCCCATCTACGGCCAGGGGACCAACGTCCGGGACTGGCTCTTTGTGGAGGACCACTGCCGGGGCCTGCTCAAAGTCCTGGAGGAAGGGGTCCCGGGGCAGACCTATAACATCGGCGGCCGCCAGGAGTGGCCCAACCTGGAGCTGGTGCGGCTGCTCCTGAGGCTGCTGCAGGCGCAGCGGCCGGATTTGGGGGAGTTGGAGCGCCTGATCACCTTCGTCCCGGACCGGCCCGGGCATGACTGGCGCTACGGCCTGGACCCCGGCAAGATGGAGGTCCGGTTGGGGTGGCGTCCCCAGGTGAGCCTGGTGGAAGGGTTGAAAAGCACCATCTCCTGGTACCTCGAACACCAGGACTGGCTGGCGCGGCTGCGCTCCCAGGATTACCAGGCCTATCTCAAGCGACAATACGGCGCCGAGGTGGCAAACCGGCGTTAGGGAACGGCTCATTAATTCAAGTCCTTTAACCTCGGCGCTTGGGGGGAAAGTCAAGCAATTTCCCGGGCAACCCGAACAGGATGGCTAAGATGGCAGGAGGACGGAACATGAAAGACCAGCCCCTGATTCTGGTAGTGGACGACGAACCGGAGATCCTGGAGCTGGCCAAGGAGATCCTGGGCTCTGCCGCGATCGTGGCAGTGGCCGCCAACGGCAAGGAGGCCCGGTCCAAGCTGAAAGAGCACGCTTACGACGTGGTGCTCACGGACCTGGTGATGCCGGAAATGGACGGCATGGAGCTGGTGCAGTACGTGCGCCTGAACCATCCCGAAACCCTGGTCATCGTGTTCACCGGGTTCGCCAATTACCAGGATGCGGTGGCCGCGGTAAAATTGGGGGCCTTCGATTACTTGCCCAAGCCCCTGCAGCCGGAGATTTTGCGCCACGCCATCGAGCGGGCCCTGGAGCACCAGCGCCTGTACCGGTCCCAACGAGACCTGGAGACCGTGTTTCAAGGGGCGGAGGCCCTGGGCTGGCAGGCCCTGGATCTGGTCTCCAGCACCTCGGAGGCCGCGGTTCTCTCCGCTTTGAAGGACATACTCTGGCAAAAGGAGGACCTCCGGGAGGCGGGCCAGACCCTGCTCGAAACCGCCCAGGACCTGCTCAAGGTTACCACCAGTTCCATCTTTCTCCTGGATCCCCTGGGGGGCCAGTTCCGGGGCCTGGCCGCCCTGGGACGGGAGGCGGAGTCCAAGGCCGGGGCCATGATCGCGGCCACCGAAGGCATCATGGGCTACGTGGCCACCCATCGGCGGCCGCTCCTGGTGCCCGACCTCTCCCGGGACCAGCATCTGCCGTCCCAAACCCGGCCCTCGTCCTACCGGACCAACAGCTTCATGGTCATCCCCCTCACGGGCCAGAAGTTCTGGGGGGTGATGAATCTGGCGGACCGGCAGGACGGCAATCCTTTCGGGCCCAAGGACCTGTTCCTGGGCTGGCTCATGGGCCGCCTGCTGGTGGAAGTCCTGGAAACCAGGCAGGAACCCGTGCAGGGCCTGTCGCCCCCGGCCGCCGACGCCTGGGTCCGGGAAGCGATCCCGGTGGGGGTGGCCTTCCTGGATCAGGACCTCAAGGTGCTGCAATCCAACCCGGCCCTGGTGAAACTGACCGACCTGCAAGGGGAAGAGGCGGTGGGAGAGGAGCTCTTCACCCACCTGGGCCTGTCCTCCCAGGACCGGAAAAAGCTGGAGACCGCCTGCCGCGGGGTCCTGGCCCGCCGGGAACCCCAGGAATTCGTCTCCTTGAAAGCCCATTCCCGGGATAAGAAGGCCCGCTTCCTGTCGGTGCGCATGCTTCCCCTGCCCGGAGACGCGGAGACCCCCCGGAGCCTGGTCCTGGTGGAGGACGTCAGCGAACTGGAGAACCTCAGACAGCGCCTGAATCTCTTCGAGCACCTGGCCGTCATGGGCAAACTCACCCTGTGCGTGGCCCACGAACTGAACAACCCCCTGGACGGCATCCGCCGCTACCTGTCCTTGGCCCTCATGAAGAAAGAGGAGCCGGACCTGGTGGAGCGCTATCTGGCGGAGGCGCAGAAAGGCCTGCACAAGATGTCGCTCTCCATCAAGAGCCTGATGTTTTCGGCCAACCCCCTCAAGGCGCCGCATCGGGCCAGCGACAAGCTGCTGAACCTCTTGCAGGACGCCATCAAGATCATGATGTTCCAGGCCAGCGACCAGCGGGTCCAGGTCTCGTTCCATCCGCCCCCCGAATTCGGCAACCTCCAGGTGGAATCCGACCTCTACTACGTGTTCATCAACATCATTAAAAACGCCCTGCAAGCCATGCCCCATGGAGGGCACCTGGTGGTGGAAGGCAGCATGGAGAACCGCCGGGTGGAAATTTCTTTTCAGGATTCGGGCCCCGGCTTATCCCAGGATGAACTGAACAAAGTCTTTCAGCCCTTCTACTCCACCAAGGAGGGGATTCAGGGCCTGGGCTTGGGGCTGCCCATCTGCCAGAAAATCTTAGAGCGCTACCAGGGCCGACTAACGGTGGATAGCCGCCCGGGGCAAGGGACCAGGGTGGGTCTGGTCTTCCCCTGCAAAGAGTCCGGAGGGGCAGATGGCAACTAAAGACCTGCTCATCGTGGATGATGAAGCCCTGGTGTGCGAATCCCTGCAAGAGATGCTCACCCTGGAGGGCTACAGCGTGGACACCGCCCCGGACGGCACCGCGGCCCTGGCCAAAGTGGCGGAAAACCGGTATCAGCTCATCTTGTCCGACATGCGGATGCCGGGCCTGAACGGCGTCGAACTCCTGAAAGAGCTGCGGGGACGGGCCCCGGACACGGCCATCATCTTCATTACCGGCCACGGCCACATCGAGGGGGCGGTGGAGGCCATCAAGCTGGGAGCCTACGACTACATCACCAAGCCCATCGACGACGTCCGGCTGAAGCTCTCCATCCAACGCGCCCTGGACCAGATAAAGCTGCAGGAGTCGTACAACTCCTTAAAGAAACGCCTCAAGCCCTGGGACTTGCAGGACCAGATGATCTTCGGCGACCGCAAGATGTACCAACTCCTGGAGCTGGTGCATACCATCGCGGACACCATGGCCACGGTGCTCATCACCGGGGAATCGGGCACCGGCAAGTCCATGCTGGCCAGATACATCCACGAACAGTCTTCCCGGCGGGAAGGCCCCTTCGTTAAGATCAGCTGCGGGTCCCTGTCCGAGACCCTGCTGGAGAGCGAACTCTTCGGCCACGTGCGGGGCTCCTTCACCGGGGCCATCCGGGACAAAAAGGGCAAATTCGAAGAGGCCCACGGCGGCACCATCTTTCTGGACGACATCAATTGCGCCTCCCCCAATCTCCAGATCAAGCTCCTCAGGGTCCTCCAGGAAAAGATCGTCGAACGGGTGGGGGGCAACGTCCAGGTCCAGGTGGACGTCCGGATCATCACGGCCACCAATACCTCCCTGCAGGAGGAGGTGGCCAACCAGAAGTTCCGGGAAGACCTCTACTACCGCATCAACGTGGTGTCGCTGGCCATCCCGCCCCTCAGGGAGCGCCTCAGCGACATCGAGCCCCTGCTCCTGCATTTCATTTCCCACTTCAACCAGGCGCACCACAGGGAGATCAAGGGCATCACCCAGAGCGCCTTGCAGGTCTGCCTGCGGCACCGCTGGCCGGGCAACGTCCGGGAACTGGAAAACGTCACCGAGCGGGCGGTGATCTTGAGCCCCGGGGATTTCATCGTGCCCGAGTCCCTGCCCCCGAGCCTTACCGAGGCCGGGGTGACCGCGGCCGCGCCGGTCGCCGCCAACCTCACCCTGGACGAGGCCATGGCCCATGGCGAGAAGCAGATCCTCCTGGAGACCCTGAAATCCCTGGACTGGAACCGCCAGCTCACGGCCAAATCCCTGGGGATCAGCCGTACCACCCTGTTCAACAAGATGCGGCGCTTCGACCTGAAGGACCCCAGGCGGGGCGGCAACCTCAACGACTGGGTGGGCGTAGCGCAGAAGGGGTAGAAGTGGTGTTCGGCACGACATTCGATATGCCTCATTGCTATCTGGCCTGAAGATTCCTCGCAGTTCTGGTAGGGTGCGTCTTACGCACCAATAATGGCGCGTGAGACGCGCCCTACGGGGCAATGCCATCGGCCCTGCTGCCCCCGAATTTTCATCTCTTTGGGCCCCGCCCCGGAACCGAAACCTCCCCCAGGCCGGCGCCCTAAAACCCAAAACCCATCTCAGGAGCAGGTATGGCAACTTATGACCGCGAGACCCTGGTGCGTTGGGACCGGGAACACGTCTGGCACCCCTTCACCCAGATGCAGGGCTTCCGGGAGGAAGAGCCCCTCATCGTCAGCCGGGGGGAGGGGGTATATCTTTACGACCTGGAGGGCCGGCGCTATCTCGATGGGGTCTCGTCTCTCTGGGCCAACCTCCACGGGCACCGGCGCCGGGAGCTGGACGAGGCCCTGGCGGCCCAACTCCGGCAGGTGGCCCACAGCACCCTGCTGGGCCTGGCCCACCCGCCGGCCATCGTGCTGGCCCGGCGCCTGGCCGAGGTCGCGCCCCCGGGCCTCACCAAGGTCTTCTTCTCGGACAACGGCTCCACCGCGGTGGAGGTGGCCCTGAAGCTGGCCTTCCAATACTGGCGCAACCTGGGCCGGCCGGAGAAGCGGCTCTTCCTGAAGCTCGCCAACGCCTACCACGGCGACACCCTGGGGGCGGTGTCGTTGGGGGGCATCCCGTTGTTCCACGAGATCTACCGGCCCCTGCTGTTCGACACCCTGGAGGCCCCGTCGCCGTATTGCTACCGCTGCCTCAACCGGGAGGACTGCTCCCTCCAGTGTCTCTGCGTCCTGGAAGAGCAGGTGGCCACCCATGAGCA
>JBGPBR010000155.1:0-5276 GCA_041481325.1 Desulfobaccia bacterium | reverse complement strand
TTGCCCCGTCGGAGACCCGGGTGACGTTGCGGTGGGCCCCGCCGTAGCCCCGGCTGAGGACGGCCACCCGGCGGCCGGCCCCTTGCAGATGCCGCACCAGACAGGCGACCACCGGGGTCTTGCCGGTGCCGCCCACGGTGAGATTGCCCACGCTCACCACCGGGGCCGGCAGACGCCGGGTGGTCAAGAGTTGCCGGCGGCAGAGTTCCCGGCGGGCCCGGGCCCCCAGCCCGTAGATCGCGGCCAGGGCCGAGGCCGCGGTCCGGAGGGGCAGTCCCGGCGGCGGGACGCCTTCCAGCCCCAGGAGACGCATGAACAAATGGTGCCAGTAAGTCTTCATGGCTGCCGGGTTGCGGGTGATTTCACGGTTGGGGTTCAGGTGTCGGCGGCATCTTTTTTACTGTCGCCTCCGGAAGGAATGTCCTGGGCGTTATTGGCGAGAAAGTATTTCTCACGCCAAGATACAAAGACGCAGAGAGAAGTTCCGCGCCCCAATTTTCAACGCAGAAATCTCAATTTTTTTGCCGAAAACCGGAAACGGGATCAAAAGGAAGCCTTCAGGGCCTCCTGGTAGGACTTCCGGGAGTACTCCTTCACCATGCGCCGGGCGCTGAAAGCCGGGGCGGTGTTCTTGATGGCGGCCTTCATGACCTGGACCCAGCCCCGGGGGACCCCGTTTTCGTCCCGCTGGTAAAAGAGGGGCACCACCTTCTGCTCCAGGATATTATAAATGGCTTCTGCGTCTTTGGCATCTCTATTCTCGGAGGGCTCGCCGTCGCAGGCCCAGCCGTTGGCGCCTTTGAAGCCTTCCAGCCACCAGCCGTCCAGGATGCTGAGCTGCGGCACCCCGTTGAGGGCGGCCTTCATACCGCTGGTGCCGCAGGCCTCCAGGGGCGGCAGGGGGTTGTTCAGCCAGAGGTCCACCCCCTGGACCAGGTACTCGGCCAGTTGCTCGCCGTAATCTTCCACAAAGGCGATCCTGCCGGCCAGTTCCGGGTCGCGGCAATGATTGAAGATGCGTTGCAGGATCTGTTTCCCCGGGTCGTCGGCGGGATGAGCCTTACCCGCAAAGATGATCTGGATGGGACGCCAGGAGTCATGGAGGAGTCTTTTCAAGCGGTTGAGGTCGAAGAAGATCAACTCCGCCCGCTTGTAAGTAGCGAAGCGCCGGGCAAAGCCGATGGTCAGGATGGTGGGGTCCAGCATGGAGCCGCCGGCCATGACGTTGCAGCAGTGCACCCGGTCTTCCGCCCAGCGCCGCCGGGCCTGCTCCCGGATGCGGTCGATCAGTTTGATGCGCAGCCGGAAGTGAACCTCCCAGAGCTCTTCATCGGGAATCTCGTCCAGCAGCTCCCAGACCGCGGGGTTATCATGGTCCTCCAGCCAGCTGGAACCCAGGTACTTATTGAACAGGACCTCAATCCTGGGGTTGGTCCAGGTGGGCACGTGCACCCCGTTGGTAATGTAGTCGATGGGCACCTGGTCGGCGGGTTTATCCGGCCACAGCGACTGCCACAGATGCCGGGAGACCTCGCCGTGTCTCTTGCTCACCGCGTTGCGGTAGGCGCTCATCCGGAGGGCGAAGGCGGTCATGTTGAAGCCGGCCCCGGGGTCTTGGGGATCGCGGCCCAGGGCGAAAAAGGCCTCCCGGTCCAGGCCCAATCGGGGCCAGTAGCAGCTGAGGTACTTGTCCATCAGCTCAAAGGAGAAGACATCGTGGCCCGCGGCAACCGGGGTGTGGGTGGTGAACACCGAGGTGGCCTGCACCTGCCGGGCCGCAGCCTCGAAACTCATCCCACCCTCCTCCACCCGCTCCCGGAGGCGCTCCAGCAGGGCGAAGGCCGGGTGCCCCTCGTTCAGGTGCAGCACCGAGTGTTTGATGCCCAGGGCGTTGAGCACCACCGCGCCCCCCAGACCCAAGACGATTTCCTGCAGCAGCCGCTGCTCAATCTCGCTGATGTAGAGATGGTCGGAAATCCGGCGAAACTCGGGGCTGTTCTGCTCCAGGCCGGTGTCCATCAGGTACAGGGGGACGCGGCCCACCATGGCCTGCCACACCGACACGTAGATGGGCGGGTCGCAGACCGGCACCTGGACCACCAGCTGCCCGCCCTGATGGTCCAGAACCCGGGTAATGGGGGCGCGGTCCCGGTCCAGGATTTCGGCCGCCCCCTCCTGCCAGCCGTCGGCGTTGAGCCTCTGGCGCAAGTAGCCGTCCGGATACATGAAACCCATGCCCACCACCGGGATCCCCAGGTCGCTGCATTCCTTGAGATGGTCCCCGGCCAGAAAGCCCAGGCCGCCGGCGTAGAAGGGCAGGGACCGGTGCAGGCCGTACTCCAGGGAAAAATAAGCGATGGGGTGGCACTCGGCGCCGGTGACGTTTTCGGTGAACCAGCAGACCCGGGCCCCCAGGTCCCGATGGAATTGCTCCAGGACGTGGTCGTAGTGCCGCAGGTACCTGGGGTCGGTGGCGGCGTCGGCCAGGATTTCTTTGGGCAGGATATCCAGGAGCCTCACCGGGTTGTAGCGGCTGTCCTTCCAGGCCTCCCGGCTCAGCCGTTTAAAGAGGATCCGGGCCGCGGGGTGCCAGCTCCACCAGAGGTTGAAGGCCAACTCCCCCAAACCGGCGAGACGCTCAGGTAAATTGGGAAACCTCTCCTTGGGATCATCGCTCTCAGCCATGGCAGCTGCCCCCCAGGCGCAGGGTAAAGGGTTAATCCGACTAACTTATTAAAGATCAAACTAATGCTGGAATCGGAGAAAGCAAGCGGTCTGGAGCCGGGTGAAACGGGTTTCAAATTTCATTTCAGACAAATAGGGCGGCCC
The DNA here is from genome assembly GCA_041481325.1 of Desulfobaccia bacterium. GTDB lineage: Bacteria > Desulfobacterota > Desulfobaccia > Desulfobaccales > 0-14-0-80-60-11 > DASWLF01. Next base: position 2,447 of record JBGPBR010000155.1, on the reverse strand, counting down.
ATGGCCGCCTAAAAACTTGCCAAGAGATAATCTTTCCCCTAATTCAGAGATGTTGCCCAAGCAGGGCTTGGGCTAAGATTTGCGTTCCCAGGCAGGGGCTTGGGAACGGAAAATGACAGGGTCCAGCTGCAGCTAAGTCGGTGCGTGAGACGCACCCTACGCGCCGTTTTCGGTGCGGAAGACGCACCCCCCCTCACGAAACTTCACTTGGCTCCCTGGGCCGCCAGGGTAGTAGGGCCGTTCGGGTCCGAAACTTCCTCATGGGCGAACTGCATCTCGTAGAGGCGGCGGTAGAGGCCGCCGGCGGCCAGGAGGCCGGCGTGGGTGCCCGTCTCCACGATGCGGCCCTCCTCTAAGACCACGATGCGGTGGGCCCCCCGCACCGTGGACAGGCGGTGGGCGATGACCAGGGTGGTGCGGCCTGCGATGAGCCGGTCCAGGGCCTGCTGCACCTCCCGCTCGGATTCGGAGTCCAGCGAGCTGGTGGCTTCGTCCAGGATGAGGATGGGCGGGTCCTTTAAGAGGGCCCGGGCGATGGCCAGCCGCTGGCGCTCGCCCCCCGAGAGGCGCACCCCCTGCTCGCCGATGAGGGTGTCCGGCCCCTGGGGGAGGGCCATGACGAAGTCGTAGGCGTGGGCGGCCTTGAGGGCCGCCATAATGGCGGCCTCGTCGGCGGTGAGGTTGCCGTAGGCCACGTTCTGACGCACCGTGTCGTTGAACAGGATGGTCTGCTGGGTCACCACCCCGATCTGGCCCCGCAAGGACTCCAGGGTGACCCGGCGTATATCTTCGTCGTCGATAAAGATGCCCCCGGCGCTCACTTCGTAGAAGCGGGGCAGCAGGTTCAGCAGGGTGGATTTGCCGGCGCCCGAGGGTCCCACCAGGGCCACCACTTCACCCCGGGCCGCCGCCAGGTCGATGTCCCGGAGCACCGGGCGGTCGTCGGCGTAGGAGAAGGCGACCCCCCGGTAGGCGATGCTCGCTTTGAAGGGCGCCAGGACCATGGCCCCGGGGGCGTCCTTAATTTCCGGCTCCCGGTCCATGAGGCCGAAGACCCGCACCGCCGCGGCCAGGCCCTCCTGGATCGTGTTCTGCACTCCGCTCAGGCTCTTGATGGGCTGGTAGAGCATCAGGAGGGCGGCCAGGAAAGAAAAGAAGGTCCCCGGGGTGGAGGTCCCCCGGATCACCGCGTAGCCGCCGTAAAAGATGATGCCCGCCATGCCCAGGGACCCCAGCAGCTCCATCAGCGGCGGCGACAGTTCCCGCATGGCGTTGAGGCGCATGCGGATGCGGAAGTAGTTCCAGTTGGCCCGGCCGAAGCGTTGCTGCTCGAAGTCCTCCCGGGCGAAGGCCTTGACGATGCGCTGGCCCATCAGGCTTTCCTGGAGCACGGTGTAAAGCTGGGAGTTGGACACCTGGACCTGGTGGGAGATGCGCCGGATGCGCTTCCCCAGGTGGACGATGAGCAGCACCGCCAGGGGCAGGACCGCAATGGCCATGAGGGCCAGGCGCCAATCCCGGTAAAAGATCACCGCGGTCAGACCGACCACGGTGAAGGAGTCCTTGAAAAAGCTGGTGATGGCCTGGGAGACCGCGTTCTGGAGCAGGTTGACGTCGAAGGTGAGACGGCTCATGAGGACCCCGGTGGCCTCGCCGTCGAAAAACTTCAGGGGCTGGCGCTGCAGCGACCCGAAGAGCTGGTCCCGCAGGCGGGTGACGATGGCGTTGCCCACGTAACTCATCTGGTAGTTGTGGGTGTAGGACAGGGCGCCTTTCGCCAAATAGATGAGAACCACCAGGGGCGGCAGCAGGTAGAGCATGTGCTCCTTTTTGCCGAAAAAGACGTCGTCCAGAACGGGCTTCACCAGGTAGGCCAGGAGCACGGTGAGGCCGGAGACCCCCAGCATGGCCAGGACCGCCCCGCTCATCCGGAGCTTGTGAGCCTTCAGGTAGGTCAGCAGCCTGAGATATAAGCGCAGGTCTTCTTTGTACATGGCAGAAGGGTTGATAAATAATTAGTTTTTCTCTTTATATCCCATCGGGGCCAAGTTTCCAATAAAATCCCGGCGCCAGGGGAGGGGGAGGGGGGAGGGGGGGAAGGCGAAAATGGGAAATGGTTAAAAGGTTATAAGGGGCAGATGGGGCGCCAACCTCGCTTCTTCGTTTTGCTCAGGATGAAGATAAGCCGGTTTTGAAATGGCCTGTGGGTTATACTCAGATGGAAAGATTGACTTGATTCCTGCCGCAATCTCCCCCGTGCTTGACAGGCTCCGGCCGGTGCGGTAAATGCTTAGCTAACCTGATAATGACCTCGGTGGAATCCTGCCCATGGCGCTCTTGATTATCTTTTTGCTGGCCAGCCTCTGGCTGGCCCCGGGGGGGCCCGGGGCCGGTTCCGGGGGGCCGCCGCCGGGGATGCCGGCCGCGGCCGGGGAAGCCCAAGGCTT
>JBGPBR010000154.1:0-5331 GCA_041481325.1 Desulfobaccia bacterium | reverse complement strand
CTGCATCCGGGGGTTGCCTGCATCCTGTTTCAGGACCCAGGTGGTGGTGAACAGCCCGTAGGCTACGCCCACCGCGCCACACATCAAGGCAAAAGTCATAATATCCATACCGTCCGCATTCCTCCTATAAAGTAATAATTTCCTTAAGGTTTAAGGTCTTAGCAAAGGTTTAAGGTGGTTAGCAAGAGTCAGGTGAAACGAGCATCACCTCCCCTACCCTACTTTGGGTCCCGCGGGCAATCTACTAGCTTAATGTCAATTCATACCCTAGAATGGGACCGGGTGTAAAGGAAAAATTTCACAAGAAGATGATTTATTACCGGTCGGGATCGCCGGCCGGACCCCCGGCGGGCGGCAGGGCTGGATTCGAAGCAGGCAAATTTGTTTCCGGCTCCAGGGCCGCGGCCAGTTCCGGATGGAGCTTGGGGTCGACCACCACCACCCCGTAGCGCCGGGCCAGGGTGAGGAGGTACTGGTATTCCATGGCCTTTTTTTGGAGGCGGTAGCGCAGCCACAGCCTGAGCGGCAGATAGAGGAAGGCCAGGGCCAGGACCGCGATGAGGAGATAAGAGCCGCCCAGGCCGATGGCCTTGATCAAGGCGGTGAGCAGGAAGAAAACCGCCTTGCCCTGAAAGATGAAAATCACCAGGGCCATCAAGGCCGTCAGCCCCAGGAGGTAGCGGCCCAGTCGGCCGCCGAAGCGGGGTTGCCCGCGGTCCTCACCGGAGGCGGCCTCCCCGCCGCCCCCGAACCTCTCGAAGCCCTGGATGATGAGGCCGAAGAGAAAAAGCAAGGCAATGGGCGCGGTGAAGGCGGCCAGCAGATACTCCTTCCAGGGAAAGGGGATGGGGGGACGGGCCTGCTCCAGGAAAATGCCCTCGAAATCAATCTTCCAGATGAGGGTGAAGGCCAGGATCAAGGCCTCCACCAGGGCCACCACCACCAGGAAGCTGTTGAAGACGTAGCGCTTTTCCAGGGGATCGTAAAAGTCGAAGAATCTAGGCATGGCTAAAGCATGAACCTTGATAAAGGCTGAGGGGGCAGGTCCCGGCTCATTTCGTCTCCTCCAGGAAGCGAAAGTCCCCCACCCAGGGCTCGTAGCTCCTGCCGTAACAGACGGTGAACCTGAGCTGCTGGGGCGAGGTCCACTCCCGGTGCCCGTAGCTGTTGGTTGACACTTGCAGCCGGGGGATCATCTCTTCCAGCCGGGCGCACTGTTGGTCAGAGAGGCTGATGCTCTCCACCAGGAGGTGGGAGATTTCTCCATAAATCTGTGTCGTCTTTTTAGACCTTAAATCCCGACGGGAGGTTCGGGCAATTTCCACCACCGCCGGGGCAATGATAAACCGACTGCGGTCAGGATGCCGCAGCAGCAGCTCCTCGGGATCGTTCCCCACATCAACGGGGCAGAGGCGAGACTGGGCGTTTAAACTCCATTTATAGCGCTTCAGGCTCCCGTCCTCGCTCTTGGTAAGTTCTACCTTCCTCGCCTTCTCCTCCAGGTCTCTGATCTTCAATTCGGTTTCCCGCCGCCAGGCCTCATAGGCAGGGCCCTCGTATTCCAATACCGCGAAGCTCTGCCGCGGCCTCATCTTGTCATAATGCCGCTTCGCTTCGGGTGCGTCTGCTGCCACCCGGCAATCAAAGCCGATGGCCTCCAATTTGACCACATTAAACCAGGACGAAGAATCAGTCTGCTGGTTCCATTTGAGCCGCACCCGGACAGGTCTCTCGGCCCGGTTTCTCTCCCGGGAGTACGGCTCCCCAATTTTCACCTCCCGGCCGGTTAGATTGACGGTGGCGACAGGTTCCCCGGAGCGGTTGTAGGCCCCCCGGACAAAAATGTTGGCGTTTGCGAGGAGGAGCAACAGGCAGGCGGCCAGGAAACCGAAGCGCTTCATGTGGGTTGCTCCAGGGTAAAGCGACGAAGCCACTTGAGATAGAACAGGAGCCCCACCGTGATAACGCCGACAATGAAAAAGAAGAGGTAGGCCGGCATCCAGGGCCACCACCAGGCAAAAAACCTGGTATAGAGGAAGAGGATGAAGAAAACGTTCCCGGTGACCACCACATCCTGGAGGCGCCAGCGGACGCCCAGACAGATGGTGGCCCCAGAGACCACAAAGCTGGCAGCCTGATAGAAATACTCCACTGGTTTCGTCGACCACGACAAGTAGCTCAAGTAGCTTAAGTCGCCATAGGAGGCAAGGAACAACATCGCCAGAAAGACCGCGATGAGGCCGGAAACCCGGTAGACCCGGGGAAAACCAGGATACTGCCGGTGCGGCGCCAAAGAGAGCGCGACGATGACCGGACCGGCCAGGATAAAATCCTCCGGCCGTTGGCCCAGAGAAAGCCAGTACACCCCCCGGGCCGCGCCAAAGGTCGCGGACAGATAGCATAAAAAGGAGATAATGCCGGCGATGAGCACGAAGCGTAGGTTGTAAGTGTAAGCCACGATGAAGGCAAAGATGCATAGGGCGAGGAGCCCAGTGGCTGAGGGCGTCAGGTTAAAGAGCTCCCTGAACAGGGCCAGATTGAGGCCAAAGGCGGTGAAGGCCAACATGCCCAGCATGGGGGCACAATAGAGGGTCCGCTCACGCATGGTCACGCGTGCCACCGCCACCAGGCCAGCCACGGGCGCGGTCAAGAGTATCAGAACCCGGGCGGCGGTGGAGAAGCGGTCCCAGAAATGATACGCAAATAATAACACGGCGGCCGAAAAGGACAGGGCCCCCAGGAGCGAGGCAATCCGCATGCCCAGGGAGAGCTGCTTCTGAACTTTGGTGGTGTCAACCTCAAACTGCCGGGAGAGCTCCTCCAGGATTTGGTCATGGTGCCGGCGCAAGACCCGGCGCTCGTCCTCGGGAAGGGTCAGGGCCTGCTCCTGCTCCAGGCACTGCATTTCCTCCCAGAAGGCCGCAATCCGGTCTGCCCGTTGCTGGGCTTGCCGTTTATAGCTGCGACCCTGTGTCACCATCTACCTCTTAAGTGTTTCCCGGTTGGGAAGCTCCCACCAGTACAGGCCCCCGGCCCAGATGAGAATGACCAGGTCTTCCAGGATGGCCACCGGCCCCACCTGCCGCTGAGAAAAGAGGCCGCAGCCGCAGTCGATCTTCAGTCCCCGGGCCATAGTGACGGCTAAGACCACCATAAAGCCGGCGGTGAGGAGGGCCAGGAGCTGCAGACAGCTGCGCTTTTTGACCCCCGCGGCCAGGAAGAGGCCCGCGGCGATCTCCACCCAGGGGAGCACCGCCGCGGTCAGGCCCACCAGGGACTCCGGCAGCAGCCGGTACGCCAGCACCGCCTCGGCAAACTCATACGGGTGAAAGTGCTTCTGGATGCCGGCGTAGATGAAAACCGCGGCCAGGGCGATTTCTGCGAGGCGGATCACGGCCCGCTTCATTCCGAATTGCAAGATAAATCCGCCTCCATCGGAAATAACATCGGTGGGAAAAGGCGAAAAAGTGAAATGGCGAATGAAATAGTAGCTAGGACCGCGCTGGAAATTTCTGGAGAGGCTGTCCATAGTGTCATTCTGAGGCAGCAAAGCGACCGAAGGATCTCAAAAATGTTAGATTCTGCGCGACGCTCAAAATGACAGCAACGGGTTTTGCCGCGTTCTTTTTTCATTTTCCCCTGTTCGCCTTGCCGCCTTTTCCCCTTCGCCCTACTTACCGGTGTCCGCGGGGTAGCCGGCTTCATCCCAGACCCGGAAGCCCCCCAAAAAAGCCGCCACCCGGGTGTACCCCAGGGATTGGAGCTTCTCCGCCACCTTCAGGGCCGCGTCACAATTTGCCTGGCCGCAGTAGACCACGAGGTCCCGGTCCTTGGCGCTGCCGGCCAAGCGGGACTCCGGGCCTTTCTCCAGGTCGTCCGGCGGCAGGTTGACCGCGCCGCTGATGTGCAACTCGGCATATTCGTCCGGGGGCCGGGCATCCACGAACAGGGCCTTGCCCTCCCGGTGCAGGTCGTAGGCCTGCTCCAGGCTGACGGTCTGGACCCCCTGGAACCTGACCTCCCGCTCTTGAGTTCTGAGCTTTTCCAGGAAAGGCCGCAGCTCGCCCTGAAACGCCACCTTGACCAGCGCCCAGTGGTGCACCAGCCCCACGACGGCGGCGATGACCAGGATAAAGGCCGCCCAGCCCAGGTCCTGGCGGAAGAGGCGGGAGGTCATTGGGATTTAACCTTCATAACAGGTTATTCTGCTTTTCTTCCGGTGCCGGCCCCTTGCGCTGGCGAGGAGCCTTCTTAAAAGTGGCGTCGGGGGCCAGCCGCGGATAATCCGGTTTCTTCCCGGCGAACAATTCTGCAACAGACAGAATCTGCAACCGTGGAAATTTGAGGCCCGGAAGATGCTCCGGTTTATAAAACCCGGCGGTAGCCGCTTCCTTTATCATAGGGGAAGTCGGGTCCAAGAGGGTTATGAAGACCCCGATGGCTGCTTTCTCTCGATCCAATACGCCTTTAAGGTCTCTTATTTGGCTGACGGCCACGCTGCCGCTTTTCACTTGCACGATTAACTTTTGTGCCTTGCCGCTGGGGTCGTCAATAAAATTGATGATGCCGTCCATGCCCGTATCCGCGCCCTTCTTTTTTTCTTGGGCCGGCCTGGCATCCACCAACCCCAAGGCCCACCATTCAAACTGGTAGCGGTTCTGCCTGGCCAAAGCCCTGGCGCCGGCCAGGTCCTTGGGGTCGCCTATTACCAGATAATCGGCAAGCTCGGATTCAAAGGCGGTGCGAAGTCTATTCTTGATCAGGGTGATTGCCAAATGAGTTATATCAATGCCGATCCAGCGGCGGTGCAGGCGCTCCGCCACCGCAATGGCGGTGCCGCAGCCGCAAAACGGGTCCAGCACCACGTCACCTTCATTGCTGCTGGCACTTATAATACGCTCCAGAAGCGCCTCAGGTTTCTGGGTGGGGTAACCCAGGCGCTCTTTTGATTGGGGATGGATCATATTTATACGCCAGACATCACCAACTGGTTTGTCAGTTGTTGCAACGCGTAACTGTTTACCTGTTTTCTCATCATAGACTGGAATTCTTTTTCCTCCGGTTTTTTTTGTAACTAATTGCGTCCCAAGATATTCAGTAGGTACTCTAACCTCATTATATATGTATTTTTGGCGTGAGTCTTTTATATAGTATAAGAGAACATCGTGTTGTCTATCAAATACCCGTCCTCCGGTCGGTAATTTGTTCGCATACCACCAAATTATATCATTCCTCCGTTGGCGCGCCCCAAATATTGCATCTAATATTATCCGCAAATATGGATAAGCAATACTATCACAATGAAGAAATATTCCCCCTGTTGGCTTTAAT
>JBGPBR010000153.1:0-5332 GCA_041481325.1 Desulfobaccia bacterium | reverse complement strand
CCGCCCCGGCCCAGGGGGCCGGCCCGCCGGCCCGCGGCCTTATCCAAGGCGGCGTCGAAGGTCTCCACCAGAGGCACCAGGTTAGCGTCGGGGTGGGCCTGGGGGTCCTGATCGTAGAGGCCGTCGATGTCGGTCAGCAGCACCAGCAAGTCCGCCCCCACCAGGTTGCAGATGAGGGCCGCCAGGTTGTCGTTGTCCCCGAACTTGAGTTCGTCGGTGGCCACGGTGTCGTTTTCGTTGATGATGGGCACCACCTGCCACTGGAGCAGGGCGAACAAGGTGTTCCTGGCGTTCAGAAAGCGGCCGCGGGCCGCCAGATCGTCATGGGTGAGGAGGATCTGGGCCACCTTGAGGCCGAAGGCGGCAAAGGCGTCCTCGTAGGTTTGCATGAGGGCGCTTTGGCCGGCGGCGGCCACGGCCTGTTGTTGCGGGATGCTGGTGGGGCGGGAGCTCAGGCCCAGCTTGCGGCAGCCCGCGGCGATGGCCCCCGAGGAGACGATGATGAATTCCCGCTCCCCGGAGAGGCGGCCGATCTCCCCCACCAGTCGCTGGATCAGGGGCAGATTGAGGCCGTCGGGGGCGGTGAGGACGGCGCTCCCCAGCTTGAGGACCACCCGGCGGGCCTTGCTAAGGTGTTGTTGCCGCAGTGGGTTCATGACTGCAATGATTATACAGTTTTTCGTTTGCCGTTTTCCGTAAAAAAATTAAAATATGAGACCAACGGCCTCAGTTTGGGTGTTCTGAAAGGGAGCTTGCCGGAAATTCCTCCCGGATGGCGGCCCTGAGTTTATCCAGCCCCTCTCCGGTTTGGGCCGATAGAGGGAAGACCGGCCAGCCCGTTTCCCGGTAAGCGTCCAGGACCCGGCGGCGAGGAAAATCCGGCGGCAGCAAGTCGGTTTTATTCAGGGCGAGGAGACGGGGCCGGTGCAGGAGCTCGGGGTCGAAGGCCCGCATCTCCTCTTCCAGCATCTGGAGCGGGGCCAGGGGCTCCTCCGGGTCCACCTGGCTCAGGTCGATGACCTGGACCAGCAGCCGGGTGCGCTTAAGGTGGCGCAGGAACCGGTCCCCCAGGCCCTTGCCGGCGTGGGCCCCGGGGATGAGGCCGGGGATTTCCGCCAGGATTAAGGGTTCCCGGTCCTCGGGGCCGCTCATGACGCCGAGCTGGGGGTTCAGGGTGGTGAAGGGAAAGGGAGCCACCCGGACCTGGGAGGCGGTAAGGGTCTTGAGCAGGGTGGATTTGCCGGCGTTGGGGGCGCCTATGAGCCCGACGTCCGCCAGGATGTGGAGTTCCAGGTAGACCCGGCGTTCCAGGCCCGGCTCGCCGGGTTGGGCGAAACGGGGGGAGCGCAGGCGGGAAGAGACGAAGTGGGCGTTGCCTTTGCCGCCCCGGCCGCCTTTGGCCAGGACCAGCCGGTCGCCGGGGGCGAGGATATCGGCCAGGAGCCGGCCGGTGTCGGCGTCGAAGACCCGGGTCCCCAGGGGCACGGGGATAATGAGGAGGGGGCCGCTTTTGCCGTGGCGGTCCTGGCCCTGGCCGCGGCGGCCGTTCTCGGCCTGGAAGATGCGGCGGCGCCGGAAATGGCTCAGGGTGCGCAGGGTTTGGGAAGCCTCCAGGACCACGTCGCCGCCGGAGCCGCCGTCACCGCCGTTCGGCCGGCCCACGGGCTGAAAACGGCCCCGGAGAAAACTGACACAGCCCGGACCGCCGTGGCCGGCCCGCACCGTGATGGTGGCCTCGTCGGGGAAGGACTTCAAGTTTGGGGATAGACGCTGACCCGCTTACGATCTTTGCCAAAATTCTCGTAAGTCACGACCCCGTCGATCTTGGCGAACAGGGTGTAATCCCGCCCCATCCCCACGTTGGTTCCCGGGTGGATGCGGGTGCCCACCTGCCGCACCAGGATGTTGCCGGACAAGACCCGTTGTCCGGCGAACTTTTTAACGCCCCGGCGCTGGCCCTGGCTGTCGCGGCCGTTCCTGGAACTGCCGCCGGCTTTTTTGTGTGCCATGGTGTCATCTCCTGTGGCTTGGGGGAGGGGCCCAAGGGCCCACGGCCCTTACCCCTTTACCCAAGCCCCCACCCCCAATCACTTATGGGGTAGAGTATGCTGGGGCGACCTGGCGGATCGCCCCTTTTGGGTATAATTTAATTTATCTAGTAATTTCCTGAACCTGTAAGGCCGTAAACAGTTGCCGATGCCCCTGTTTGCGCCGGTAGTTCTTCCGGCGTTTCTTTTTAAAAACCACGATTTTTTTGCCCTGGCCCTGGCGCACTATCTGGCAGCGCACCGCGGCTTGGTCCACCAGGGGCTGGCCCACTTTCAGGTCCTCGCCGTCGGTGACCAGGAGCACCTGGTCCAGTATGACTTCATCGCCCCGCTCGCCGGGCAGACGCTCCACCCGGAGCACGTCCCCGGGGGCGACTCGATATTGCTTTCCACCGGTTTTGATAATGGCGTACACTGCTGGCCTCCTGTCTTATAACCATTAAATGTTACAGCAATATTTGGGGAAGTCAAGAGGTTTTGGTCATGTCCATCGGAATCGCCCCTGCGGGTCTCGCCCCGGATGTTCCCGCGGTTTCTTTGGTTGACAGAGGAATATGCGCGTATATGATGAATCCCAGAGCATCGCCTTGAGGGAGACGCATGAACCCGTTGCCGGCAAAGATGGACCCTTTGGGATACGTGGTCATCCACGGCCATTTCTACCAACCGCCCCGGGAAAACCCCTGGATCGAACAGATCGAGGTGGAGACCAGCGCCCACCCTTACCACGATTGGAACGCCCGGATCACCGCGGAATGTTACGGTCCCAACCGCGCCGCCCGGGTCTATGACGGCCAGCGCCGCATTCTGGACATCGTCAACAACTACAAGCACATCAGCTTCAACTTCGGGCCCACCCTCTTGAGCTGGCTTGAAGCCAAGGCTCCGGAAACTTATGAAAAAATCCTGGCCGCGGACCGGTTGAGCCTGGAGGCCCTGGGGCACGGCAATGCCCTGGCCCAGGCCTACAATCACGTCATCCTGCCCCTGGCCGGGGCCCGGGACCGGGAAACCCAGGTGATTTGGGGCCTCAAGGATTTCCAGCACCGCTTCCGGCGCCAGGCCGCGGCCATGTGGCTGCCCGAGACCGCGGTGGATCAGGCCACCCTGGAAACCCTGGCGGACCAGGGCATGAAGTTCCTCATCCTGTCGCCGTACCAGGCCAAAAGGGTGCGGCCGCTGGCCGGGGGGGAGTGGGAGACGGTCCAGGGCCACACCCTGGACACCACCCAGGTCTACCGGTGCTTTCTGTCCGAAGCCAAGGGCGACCCGGCCAAGCGGCCCCACCTCGACGTCTTTTTCTACAACGGCGCCGTGGCCGCGGACCTGAGCTTCGGGGACCTGCTCCAGGACAGTTACCGCCTGGCGGGACGCCTGGTGGAGGGGTTTTCCACCGGACGTTTCCGGCCCCAGATCCTGCACGTGGCCACCGACGGGGAAAACTACGGCCACCACAAGAAGTTCGGCGAGCTGGCCCTGGCCCACGCGGTTTCCGTGGCCCTGCCCCAGAGAGGCTTCAAGCTGACCAATTATGCCGCCTTCCTGGAGCTGGCCCCGCCCAAGATGGAGGTGGAGCTCTACCTGGGACCCGACGGCGAGGGCAGTTCCTGGAGCTGCGTCCACGGGGTGGGCCGCTGGCAGGAGAACTGCGGCTGCGTGACCGGGGGCCTCCCCACCTGGAATCAGCGATGGCGCACCCCATTGCGGGAGTCATTCGACTTTTTGAATGAACGCCTGGGGGCGGTGTTCGAAGCCGCGGGGCAAAAGTACTTCCGGGACCCCTGGGCGGCCCGCAACGCCTATATCCAGGTGATCCTGGACCGCAGCCGGCCGGCGCTGGCGGAGTTTTTCTCCCGGCAGGGCGTCCCCGGTCTGCCGGAGGGCGATTGGGTGCCAGCCCTGAAGCTCCTGGAGATGCAGCGCCACGCCCTGCTCATGTACACCAGCTGCGGCTGGTTCTTTGCCGACCTTTCGGGTCTTGAGACCTTGCAGGTTATCAAGTACGCGGCCCGGGCCCTGCAACTGGGCCAGGAGTATACCGCCGAGCCCCTGGAGGAGCCCTTTCTGAAAATCCTGGAGCGGGGCGTGAGCAACATCCCGGAAGAAGGCAACGGCCGCCGCATCTACCAGGCGCGGGTCAAACCCTCGGTGGTGGACTACCCCAAGGTGGCCAACCAGTGGGTGATTTCGATGCTCAAGGACCTGGAGCGGCAATGTCCCCACAATATCTACCACTACCGGGTGGAGCCCCAGGACCTGGAAGACCGGACCCACGGGTCCCTGCTCTTTGCCGCCGGGCGCCTCCACCTGACCTCCGGGGTCACCCTGGAGAGCCAATCCCTGGCCTTTTACACCGCCTTCCTGGGGAGCTACCTGTACCGCACCCAGATTCAATCGGTCCCGCTCATCCGGGAATTTCAGGCCTTGAAAAACGAGTTTTTCCAGGTCCTGGAAAAGGCCCCGGAAGACCTGATCCCTTCCATGGTGCGGCGCCTGGGGGAGCGCTACTACAGCTTCCACGACATCTTCCAGGATGAGAAGATGGAGGTCTTCCAGGACCTCCTGGCCCAGAACCAGGAAGAGGCCCTGACCCTGATCTCCCGCAATTTCGAAGACACCCGGGGCCTGCTGAAGGCCATGGCTGCGGAGGGCCTGCCCTTGCCCCGGCTCTACCGGGCCTTAGGGGAGATTACCCTGAACCGGAGCCTGGTGGAACTCCTCCGGAAAATGGAGCCGGAACCGGACCGGCTGACGACCTCCGAGGAGATCCTGGAGTTGGTCCAGGACGCTCGGATCATGGGCCTGAAGCTGGAGTCGGGGGAAGGGGCCCGGATTCTGGGCCGCATCCTGCAGCGTTACCTCCAGGACCTGGCGGCCGGATTTCGGACCGAAAACGTCGTCCGGGTGAAGCAGTTCCTGGCCCTGGTGGGGCAAATCCCCATCACCCTGGAGGTGACCGAGGCCCAAGACTTCATGTTCTTCCTGATGAAGGAACATTTCCCCGCGGTGGCGGCCCGGGCCCCCTTGGACCCCAAGGCCGGGGCCTTGGCCCGCCACCTGGTGGGGCTCATGGAGGCCCTGTACTTCAGCCCGGTGCGCTACTTGAAGCTGCTGGGGTGAAGGTTGGATTTTGGTGATTGAGGGGAGGGCCGGGGGATCAACGATCCCCCGCCCTCCCCTCAAACTCCCCTCCCAACTCCCTTTAAGGGGCCATGAAAGGCGGGGCCTTGGGCCCCGACTTTCACGGCCCGAAGACCTTATGGAGGTTGGGGGAAGGGGCTGGG
>JBGPBR010000152.1:0-5337 GCA_041481325.1 Desulfobaccia bacterium | reverse complement strand
TACCTTTTTGACGGCAACTTGGTATCACACCTGCAGGGCCAACAGGCGCAGTTCGCTGAGTTCCTCCACCGCGTAACGCACGCCTTCCCGGCCGAAGCCCGAGGCCTTGACCCCGCCGTAGGGCATATGGTCCACCCGGAACGCCGGGCTATCGTTGATGATGACGCCCCCCACCTCCAACGCCTCGAAGGCTTGCCAGGCATGGGCCAGGTTCCGGGTAAAGACCCCGGCCTGCAAGCCGTAAATCGAATCGTTGGCCATCTCCAGGGCCTGAGGAAAATCCGCAAAGGGAGCCAGGGCCACCACCGGTCCGAAGACCTCGTCCTTCCAGACCAACATGTCCCGGGTCACGCCTTCCAGCACCGTGGCCGGCATCAGGTTCCCCTCCCCCGGGCCGCCGGCCGCGAGCCGCGCCCCGCCTGCCAGGGCCTCATTGACCCACCGTCTGACCTTGGCCCCGGCCGCGCCGTCAATGAACGGCCCCACCACGGTTTCCTCCCGGCGGGGGTCGCCGGCCACCACCTTTTCTTGCACGGTCCGGAGAAAAATTTCTTTAAAGGCTTCATAAATATCCCGGTGCACCAGGAGACGCTGCACCGAAATGCACACCTGGCCCGCATGGGCAAAGGCGCCGATGGCGACCCGGGCCGCGGCCAGTTCCAGGTCGGCGTCGGCGTCCACGATGCAGGCGGCATTCCCCCCCAGTTCCAGGATGACCTTCTTCTGCCCCGCCAAGCTCTTGAGGCGCCAGCCCACCGCGGCGCTGCCGGTAAAGGAGAGGGCCTTGAGACGCTCGTCCGCCACATACCTTTCCGCCACCCGGGATTGGCTGGGCAAAACCTGGAGCCCCCCGGCTGGGAGCCCGGCTTGTTCGTAGATTTCCGCCAGCTTCAGGGCGGTCAAGGGGGTGGCCGAGGGCGGCTTGATGATGATGGGGTTGCCCGCGGCCAGGGCCGGCCCTACCTTGTGGGCCACCAGGTTGAAGGGGAAATTGAAGGGGCTGATCCCCAGGACCGGGCCCAGGGGGAAGCGCCGGGTCAGGCCCCAACGGCCCCGGCTGGGCGGGGTCAGATCCAGGGGGATGACCTCCCCCCCCACCCTGGCCGCCTCCTCCGCCGCCAGACTCAAGGTGAGCACCCCCCGGGCCATCTCCCCCCGGGCGTAGCGGACGGGCTTTCCCCCCTCGGCCACAATGGTCTGGGCCAGCTCCTCCTGGCGGGCCTTGACCCCCGAGGCCAGCTTTGCCAGCATCTCCTGGCGCTCCAGACTGGAGAGGGCCTTGAGGACGATGGCGGCCTTTTGGGCCGCGGCGATGGCCGCTTCCCATTCAGGTTCCGCCGCCAGGGATGCCTCCCCAACCGTTTCCCCGGACCAGGGGGAGAGAACTTTAAGCTTCTCTCCGGTTTCCACCCAGCCATTGTTGATGAAACAACCCTTGGTCATAATAGCTTCCTCTCCCAACTAGAGAATACTATACTTTTCCGAATACCTTTTGCATCTCCGTAAAGAGCGGCAAGTATTCCGGCCCGACCCAAATCCGGAAGTCACCAACCCGGCAGTTTGGGTCATGGCCCGGCCGATCCGGCGGCGCGGTGCTTCCAGCCTGCCCGGTTCGCTCGGGTGGACCAGGGCGTTGCCGCCCAAGGCAATCACTAATTTAGGGGAGCGGACCGGACCGATGGCATCACCGCAAGAATATCAAGCTCCCAGGGAATTTTAGCCCAAATTTTTCATTTGTTTGAATATAAGCACGCTTAGATTTAAAGTTATAATCAGTCGGCCCGGCTGCAAGGTTTTTTTCCTGAAATCTCCTGAATCTAAGGTCAGGGCCGCTGGCCCGGAGCGCTTGAGGCCGTTAATCAAAACCCCACAGAGGTGGCATGGCATGTACAAAGTGAGTCTGGAAGACGACGACACGGTCATCCGGATCAAGAGGGACCTGATGGGCCAGGAAACCGTTGCGAGATTCCTGGACCTGGTGAATCTGGCCGCGGTGCTGGAGAAAAGCAGATTTGCCGACGAGAAAGAAAAGATCCTGGCGAGAATGCTGGGTATCCCCACCGGGGTGGCCTTGCTCCGGGATCCGGCCCTCAATAAAGGCTCCGCCTTCACCGAAGAAGAACGGGAAATCCTGGGTCTGCGGGGGCTGTTGCCGCCGGTGGTCCAGCCCATGGAAATCCAGATTCTGCGGGTTCTGGAGAACTTCCGCCGCAAACCCACCGACATCGAGAAGTATATCTTTATGATCGGTCTCCAGGACCGCAATAAGACCCTGTTCTACCGGGTGGTCCTGGACTACATCGAAGAGATGATGCCGGTGATTTATACGCCCACCGTGGGCCAGGCCTGCTTGGAATACGGCCACATTTTTCGCCGGCCCCGGGGCATCTTCATTTCGGCGAAAGACCGGGGGCGCATGCCCGAGCTGCTGCGAAACTGGCCGTATCGGGACATCCGCATCATCGTGGTCACCGACGGGGAGCGCATCCTCGGCCTGGGAGACCTGGGGGCGGACGGCATGGGTATCCCGGTGGGCAAGCTGGCTCTTTACACCGCCTGCGCCGGCATCCACCCCTCGCTCAGCCTGCCGGTGACCCTCGACGTGGGCACCGAAAACGAGACCCTGCTTAACGATCCCTTATATATCGGGCTTAGACAAAGGCGTCTCAGGGGTGCGGCCTACGATGATTTCATCGAGGAATTCATCGTGGCCGTGCAAGAAGTCTTTCCCAGAACCCTGGTGCAGTTTGAAGACTTCGGCAACCTCAATGCCTTCCGGCTCCTGGAGCGGTATCGGGAGCGGATCTGCACCTTCAATGACGACATCCAGGGGACCGCCGCGGTGGCCCTGGCCGGACTATACTCAGCTTTGCGGATTACCGGCGGCCAGCTCCGCGATCAGAAATTTCTGTTCGCGGGCGCGGGCGAGGCCGGGCAGGGCTGCGCCGAGCTGGCGGTCGCCGCCATGACCGCGGCAGGATTATCGGTGGAGGAGGCCCGGAGCCGCTGCTGGTTTGTGGATTCCAAAGGCCTGGTGGTAAAAAGCCGCCTCGACCTTAGCGGCCGTAAACTCCATTATGCCCATGACCACGAGTTCATCTCTGATTTGCCGGCCGTGGTGGCGGCCCTGAAGCCCACCGCCATTATCGGGGTTTCCGGGAAGCACGGCCTGTTTACCCGCCCGGTCCTGGAAGCCATGGCCGCGGTCAATGAGCGCCCCATAGTTTTCTCCCTGTCCAACCCGACCTCGAAGGCCGAATGCACCGCGGAAGAGGCCTACACCTGGACCGGGGGCCGGGCCGTTTTTGCCAGCGGCAGCCCCTTTGAACCCGTTACCTATGAGGGGAAGAGACTGGTGCCGGCCCAGGGGAACAACGTCTACATCTTCCCGGGGGTGGGGCTGGGGGTGATCGCCTCCGGGGCCCGCCAGGTCACTGAGGAAATGTTTTTTGCGGCCGCGCAGGCCCTGGCCTCTGAAGTATCGGCCGGCGACCTGGAGCAAGGGAGCGTCTATCCGCCCCTTGCCAGGATCCGGGAGGTCTCGGCCGCCATTGCCGCGGTGGTGGCCGAGGTGGCCTACCGCCGCGACCTGGCCACCAGGCCGCGCCCCGACGATCTTGCCGCCTACATCAAGTCCCTGATGTATGAGCCCAAGTATCAAAGTTACGTTTAGCCCTTGGGGGACCGCATCAGCGAGGAGATAAAACCGTGGGGCAATTCGGAGGGCCTGGCACCGCAACCCTCGATTGCTCCGGGTCCATGCGGCCCAACTTTTTCCCCAAGGGCACCCCCCTCGGGGGCGCCGACCCGGGTCGCTGACCCACGATGAATTGCTAAAAAAGGGGAGGTATGGCAAGATCCGGAAAAATTCTTTTGCTCCGGGGTGTTTCCTATCATACATTTTATCAGACGATTTGCTGACCAAAAGGCTAAACCGAACGGCTCAAAACCAGCTATAGGCGGAGACCTTAATCTGGGCGCAGATGCGGCGCCCCCCTTTGGTCAATCTGAACCGCCGGCGGCGAAGCATCTCCTGCCTATAGGCATTCAGGAGACCCTTCGCCTTGGTCTCAACCGTAAATTATGAAAAGATGGTAGGGCTTTTTATCATAAGGGCGCGATACGTACCCTTCATCAACCTTGAACCTTGAACTTTGAACTTTGAACTTTTCAAGACAGAAGCTGCCACAGCTGAACTAATCTCCGATGATAAAATACCTGATCAGAGCCAGGCTAAAGAATTATCAGGACGGATGTGGGATTATCGGCAGACACGATATTGAAAATGCGAAAAAGATCTTTTTCTCGGTTTTTTCCCGTTATGGTGACGCCATAATTAGCTTCAAAATAATAAATAAATTCATGGGAAAATACCATGATAAGAAATACTTGTTAATAACTTCCAATCAGTTGTTTCCTTACGCCAAAACCCTGCTGCCGAAAAATACTATTATAATAAATTTTAATAAAAGAAAGAACCCAATAAAATTCATTAGAACTATATTGTTGTTGAAAAAGGAAAAATACGATTTGGGATTTAATCCCTGGAGTAGTGCAGATGAGTCGGAATTTCTTATTACCTATGCAAAAAAATTCATGTATTTCAGATGGTTCTTTGATTCCGCCAATATCCCGATGTACTACAATCTTTTTGACCGGGTACGAGATTATCTCTCACTCCCCAAAGAAGAGCCAGTCAAGCCTGGGTGGGATTTTAAGACAAAGGCGACGCGGATTGTGATCTCCCCATTTTCATCCAGGGTTGCCAAGAGCTTAGGAAATACCGATCTTACCCAATTGATTGCCCAGGTCCGGGAAAATTTTCCTGATGCCGATATTACCATCGCCTCTCCGAGAGAGGAGCTCAAAGGGATCAAAGGTAGCCAAAAAATATTTGTTTTCAGGAAAACCAAGGCTGGTTCCGAAAGTTTCCTTAATTTGCTTAAGGATACCGACCTGGTCATCAGTGTTGATGCCGGTCCCATGCATCTGGCCGATTCCCTGGGCATCCCGACCATTGGCGTGTTTGGACCGACTGCCCCCCATGCCACCCTGGACCGGACCACCACGGTGGTGCCGGTTCGCCATCAGGCCTTGCATGGGTTTTTCTGCCATGTCAAGGAATGCCAGGACCCTGTCTGCATCCATAATCTCTTTGCCGGGAGCTTCCTGAATCACCTGGATGAAGACTATGATCAGGTCCCGGAATTAACTTTGGAAACAGGCAGTTGCAGGGCGACTTCATAATAAAGAAAGGCGAGCCGCGTTGGGAGGTTCCTTTCGGCAGCCCCAGGATGCCGCGGGAAAGTCCCTGGAGGGGCGGGTTTAAAACCAGCC
>JBGPBR010000151.1:0-5357 GCA_041481325.1 Desulfobaccia bacterium | reverse complement strand
TACGCTATGCTCCGCCAGGATCTCTGGCTTGACTTGACCCCCATCCTAACTTAAAACTTGGTACAACTACTGGGGGCAGGTCAATGCCGGGCGCCGGGAAGAATCTTATAAGCGCAGTTTGCCGCGGGTTTTCCCTTGATTTCCCGGCCAGATTCTCCCAGAATTTGACCATGGCAAAATCAATTACCGGGTCGCGCCTGGCGGCCGTAAGGGAACGCCTCCGGCAGGAGGGGCTGGACGCCCTGCTGGTGTCGGGGCCTGAGAACCGGCGATATCTCAGCGCCTTTACCGCGCCGGACCCCGACTGGGGCATGCTGCTCATCACTCCCGGCCAGGCGATGCTCCTCACCGATTTCCGCTATCAGATCTGGGCCCAGCAGGAAGCCCCGGGGTTTGAGGTCGCGATTTACCGCGACAGCCTGGCGGAGGTCCTGGCGGAGCTGCTGCAGCAGGCCAGGGTGGTCCGCCTGGGCTTCGAGGCGGCTCACCTCACCTTCCGGCAGCACCAGCGATTCACCAAAGGGGTGGCCGACGCCGGCTTGCAGGTGGAATGGCGTCCGGTGGAGGACGTGGTGGAAGCCTTGCGGGAAGTGAAGGCCCCGGCAGAGCTGGCCATAATGCGCCGGGCCCTGGCGCTGACCGAAGAGGTGCTGCGGCAGGTGGCCGGGGAACTGGCCCCGGGGATGACGGAGGGCGCCGTGGCCTGGGAAATCGAAAAGCGCCTGCGGGAGGGCGGCGCCCACGGCCTGGCCTTTCCGCCCATCGTGGCCGGGGGCCCCAACAGCGCCCGGCCCCACCACCAACCCGGGGATTACCCCTTGCAGCCGGGGGAGCCCATCATCATCGACCTGGGCGCCCGGGTGGCGGGCTACTGCGCCGACCTGACCCGCACCTTTATCCTGGGGGAGCCGGACGAGCAGTTTCGCAAGATTTATTCCCTGGTGCGGCGGGCCCAGCAGCGGGCCGAAGGGGGGTTGAAGGCGGGCCTGGACTCCCTGGCCGGCGACGCCTTGGCCCGGGAGGTCATCGCGGCCGCGGGCTATGGGGAGGCCTTCGGGCACTCCCTGGGCCACGGGGTGGGCCTGGCGGTGCACGAGGCCCCCAGCCTGAGCCCCGCCCCGGAGCGCCGCACCGTGCTCCGGGCCGGCGGCGTGGTCACCGTGGAGCCGGGCATTTATTTAGCCGGCTGGGGCGGCGTCAGGCTGGAGAATATGGCGGTGCTTTGGCCGGAAGGGCCGAGGTCTTGACCAAAATGGGCTTTTACGAGTGGTGATTTTTGGGGGAGGGGGCTAAGGGCTCTTTCGTAAGGGGCCCTTACCCCCTCCCCCAAACCCCCATTCCCTTATGGTCAATGGTGAGGCCGGGAAGTTGCTGCCTGGTGGCAGCGCCTTCCCGGCCAACTTATGGGGGTTGGGAGGGGGGCTTGGGGGGAGGGCAGGGGCCCTCGGCCCCTGGCTCTCCCCCCAACTCTTCTTTTGGCTACGCCGCCCGGCGGTCCCGGCCCTGGACCTCGCAGACCATGACCACCAGGTCGCTGCTGCGCCCGGCGGGGTCTTTGACCAGGTCTTCGAACACTGCCTTCACCGAAAACCCGGCTTTTTTGAAAACATTAATCGCGGCGGCGGCCTGGAGGTGGATCTCGGCCACCAGCTTTTCCAGCCCGAACTCGCCGGCCAATTCCACCAGTTCGTTGATGAGCAGGGTGCCCAGGCCCCGGCCCTGGTAGTCCTTGGCCACCACCACCCGGACATTGCCGAGATGGCGCTTCCAGCCCACCTTGCGCATGTGCAGGGTGGCGTCGCCCACGATGCGGCCCTCGGCCTCCGCCACCAAGGGAAAGACCCGCTGATAATCCAGGTGATCCATCCAATGGTCGATCACCGTTGGGTCCCGGACGTCGTTGCGCAGGAAGGAGAGTTCCTTCTCATCGAGACGCCGGAAAAAGTCTATGAGCTTTTCCCGGTCCTCTCGCACCAGGGGCCGCAGCATCACCCGGGTGCCGTCTTTGAGCACCCCTTCCTTGTAGTAAGACGCCATCTTGTCCCCCTCTCTGGTTAGCGGTCAGCGGTCAGCAATCAGGTGAGCTTTAAATCCTTTTCTGTCTTATCTGTCTTTCATCCAACCAATAAGGTCGTCCACGGTTCATCCGGAAATCGACAGCCGATCTTGGGGCGGCTGAGAGCTGGCCGCCGACCGTTATCTCAGGTTCCCAACGCCAGGCGCTCCGCCAGATAGGGCGGCAGCCCGGCGGCCAGGATGCTATTCTGGGCCCCGGCAATATCATAGGGGGTGGATTTGAAGTGGATGGAAAACTCTTCGTCGTCGAAAATGGCATAGGCCGCTTCCGGGTTGCCGTCCCGGGGCTGGCCCACACTGCCGGGATTGATGAGATAGTGGCATTGGGGAGACAGCATTACCCTGGGCTGGGAGAGCTCCTGCAGGGCCACCTTGCCCCGAATGTCCCGGTACCACAGGGCCCGGCGGTGGGTGTGCCCGAAAAAGCAGACCTTGAGGCCGGTCTCCCGGCTGAGATGTTTCAAAACCCGTTTGCCCTGGAAGTGGTAAGCGATGTAAGTGTCGGCGCTGGTGGGGGTGCCGTGGCAGGCCAGGAAAGAGCCCGCGGTCTCCCGGGTCAGGGGCAGGTCCTGCAAAAACTTCAGGTGCCGCTCCCGGAGCTGCTCCCGGCACCAGTTCAGGGCCTGAAAGGCGATGATATTGAAGTGCTGGGCCCGCTCCGGCTCCAGCACCGCCAGGTCATGGTTGCCAGCCAGACTCCAGCCGGCGGCGCTCTGGAGCATCTCCACGCACTCCGCCGGGTTGGCGTTATAGCCCACCAGGTCCCCCAGATGCAAGATGCCGTCCACGCCTTCCTGGCGGGTCCGGGCGAGCACGCTCTCCAGGGCCTCCAGGTTGCTGTGGATGTCGGCGATGATGGCCAGCCGCATGGTTGGTTTTTGGTTTTTCGTTTTTGGTTATTGGTTATTTAATTGTACGGAGTTATTGGTAACTATTTTTGCGTAAATGCGAAGATAATCAAACAAATATTTTTGGTCCTGCCCGGCAAGTTCCTGGTACCGCTAGATTAAAAACCTAAAACTCGAAACTTGAAAACCAAAAACGAAAAACCTAAAACCGTCTTTTATCCCTCTTCCTTGACATCTCCGGGGATTCTGTTACTTTTCCCCTACCATGGAACCGGGCCGCATCGTCGAATTCTTCGAAGAAAAACGCATCCTGGTGGGCGTCGTCCTGGAGTTCAAAGGGGAGCGTCTCCGGGTGCTGGCCCAGAACAGCCGGGAAATGACCCTGCCCCCCAAACGCATCCTGCACTCCGGCCCGCATCTCTCTCTGGCCGGGGCCTCTCGTCAGGACCTGCTGCGCCGCCTGGAAGAAACCGCCAGGGTGCGGGAGGCTTTCAGGGCGGCCATCGACCTGGAGGAAGTCTGGGAGCTGCTGGCCCAGGAAAATCAGGCCCTGACCATGGCGGAAATGACCGATCTGTGGTTCAGCGGCGCCTCCCCCGACCAGGTGGCGGCCATGGGCAGGCGCCTCCGGGAAGACCGGCTCCTGTTCAAGTTGAGAGAGGGGGGCCTGGTGGTCCCCAATCCGCCGGAGACGGTGGAGCAGCTCCAGGACCAGCAGCAGCGGGAGCTGGGGCGCCGTCAGGAAATGGCCGAGGTGGGGGCCTGGCTCCAGGCCGTCTGGGAGGGCCAGGAGCTCGAGGCCCAGCCCCCCTGGCGTCCCCGGGTGGTGGAACTGCTGCGCCGGATGGCGGTCTGGGGGGCGGAGGCCCCCGACTACGACCAGGGCAAGGCCTACCTGGAGCAGACCCGGTTCCACCTTGCCGGGGCGCCGTTCAAGCTCCTGGTGCGCCTGGGGGTCTTTCAGGAAGACGAAGACCTGGACCTGCACCGCCTGGAGGTCCCCCGGGAGTTCTCCCCCGAAGTCCTGGCCGGGTCCCGGCGTCTCGCCCGGGACCATCCGGCGGATCCCTACGCTTCCCACCGGCAGGACCTGACCGGCCTGGAACTCATGACCATCGACGGCGAGCACACCCGGGATTACGACGACGCCCTGAGCCTGGAGGAAGTGCCTGAGGGTTGGCGCCTGGGGATCCACATCGCCGACGTCGCCACCCTGGTGCCGCCGGACCATCCCCTGGACCGGGAAGCCCGGGGGCGCGGCACCTCCATCTACCTGCCGGAACGCCGGCTGCCCATGTTCCCTGAAGAGCTTTCCGAAGACGCCATGAGTCTCCTGGCCCACCAGGAACGCCTGGCCTTGAGTTTCATGGTGACCCTGGACCCGGACGGCGAACTCTTGCATTGGGCGGTCTCTCCCAGTCGGGTCAAGGTGCGCCGGCGTCTTACCTACCGCGAAGTGGACGAACTGCTGGCCCGGGACCCCGGGCTGGCCGCCATCTCCCACCTCAGCCGCCGGCTCAAGGAACGCCGCCTGTCACAGGGCGGCTTCGAACTGCGCCTGCCCGAGGTCTGGGTCAGCTTCGATGCCCAGGGCGAGTTGCACCTCACCGTGGAGGACCAGGAAACCGAGTCCCGCCAGCTGGTGGCCGAAGCCATGGTGCTGGCCAACTCGCTGGCCGCCGGTCTGTTGGCGGACCAGGGAATCCCGGCCATTTACCGGGGCCAGCCGGAGCCCCGGGAGACTATCCGTCGGCAGGACGGCAAGAGCCTGCTGGAGTTGTGGCGGGACCGGCGGCGCCTCAGCCGGGTGGTCATGGAACTGGACCCCCGGCCCCACTGGGGGTTGGGACTGCCGTGCTACACCCTCGCCACTTCGCCCATCCGCCGCTACCTGGACCTGGTGACCCACCGGCAGTTGCTGGCGCTGGTGTGCGGCGCGCCGCCGGTTTACGGCCTGGATGACCTGGAGCAGATTCTCGCGGCCATCGAACCGGCCATGCGCCGGGCCGGCTTCATCAAGACCCGGAGGCTGCGCTACTGGCTCTTGAAGTACCTGGCGGCCCGGGTGGGACAGACCCGGGAAGCCCTGGTCCTGGAGAGCCTGCCCCACCGCTACCGCCTCATGTTCCCCGATCTCCTCCTGGAGTTTTTCATGCAGACTCCCGCCAGCCTGAAGCTCACCTCCGGGGACACCGTCATGGTGCGCCTGGATAAGGTCTCGCCCCGGGAGGACCATCTCAAGGTGTCCCTGGCCTAGTAACCGGCGCTGGCCGCGGCTGGCAAGCCGGGGTCACCTGGAAACGTTTACAGAAAAATAGTCGTTGATCGCAAATCGGTGTAAAATAGAGCCCAAAATCCAGCCTCCGATTAACGGCGACGCATGCGCGATCCAGCCCGTTTAGAGCGAAAATCCGGTTTCCGGCTGACCCTGGC
>JBGPBR010000150.1:0-5364 GCA_041481325.1 Desulfobaccia bacterium | reverse complement strand
GTGCGCCTCTACCTCAAGGACCCGGCCCGGACGCCCCAGGTGCAGGCCCGGTTGCAGGAGAAATACGGCGGCCGCTACCGTTTGCTCGCCCTGTCCCACCGGGAATTGCGCCGGGGGATCCTGAAGATTTTCGACGAGACCTTTGCCCTGACCTACGCCCTGGAGGGGGTGGCGGTGGTGGTGGCCATCTTCGGCATCATCACCACCTTCCTGGTGCTCATCATGGAGCGGGAGCGGGAGCTGGCCCTGCTCCAGGCCATCGGGGCCTCGCGGCGGCAAATCCTGGGGATGGTCCTGACGGAATCGGGGTTGGCCAGCTTTTTGAGTTTTTTGTTAGGGGCCGGTTGCGGCTCAGTGCTATCCTTGCTGCTCATCAAGGTCATCAACAAGCAGGCCTTCGGCTGGACCATCATGCTCCACTGGACCCCGGGCATCTACTGGCAGAGCCTGCTGCTGGTCATGTCCCTGGGCCTGGGCGCCGCGGCCTACCCAGCCTGGCGGGCGATCCAGCCGCATCTGGCGACGATTTTGAAGGAAGAATAAAAATAAATTAAATCAAGCAGGACCTTATGCGGCTTGTTGTGCCTTTTTTTATAAAGGGAAAAAGGCCCTTAGGGCTCAGGACCCCAAAATGAATTGACACGAAAAAGGAAGGATGGCATAAGGGGAGTGAAGAGAGCCAAGAAAAGGAGGTCGGGAATGAGGCTGAAGATCTGGCGCACCAAACTGGGGATATTGCTGGCGGCTCTGCTGCTCACCGCGGGCTGCGTGGAGACCATGCTCATCGGCCTGGGGGCAAGCGCCGCCATCGGCAGTTATAAATGGATGGAAGGCACCATGGAGAAGGACTATCCCCGGTCCATGCAGGATACCTGGAATGCCACCCTGGCGGCAACCAAGGATCTGCAACTGAAAATTGCCTCGGAGCAATACAACCCCATGGAATCGAAGCTTGAGGCAGTGGCGCCCCCGGACACCAACGTCAAGATTCAGTTGATCGCCCGGCCCAACCAGATCACCACCGTCAAGGTGCGCTTCGGCCTGATGGGCAATGTGGACGCCTCGGCCTACTTCCACCGCCGCATCATGCACCACCTGGGACTGCCGCCGACTTAATACTGTTTTCTGTTTTCGGTTTTCAGTTTTTAGTTTTCGGTTAAAAAAAAAGGCCGGAAGCTCCGCCTCCGGCCTCAGCTTGACCCTGGATTATGTCTTTCCCTTGTCGCCTTTTCCCCTTTTCTTTTCCCTTTTTCCTTTTCAACTAGCCGGTATGCCCAGATGGTGCATGATGCGGCGGTGGAAATAGGCGGAGTAATCCGTATTGCCCATCAGGCCGAAGCGCACCTTGACGGTGGTGATGTTGTTGGGCCGGGCGATCAACTGGACCTTGACGTTGGTGTCGGGAGGCGCCACCGCCTCGATCCTGGACTCCAAAGCGCCGTATTGTTCCGACGCCACTTTCAGGTTCATGTCCCGGCAGGCCGCCTGGGAGGCCTTCCAAACGTCTCCCATGGGCCGGGGGTAGTCCTTCTCCATGGTCCCTTCCATCCATTTGTAGGTGCCGATGGCAGCCGTGGCTCCCAGGCCGAGGAGCACGGTCTCCACACAGCCGGCGGTGAACAGCAATCCCAGCAGTACCGCCGCCAGCCTCGTCTTCCAGGTCTTTTCTCTCATCCCGCCCCCCTTTTCTTACCGTTTCCCGTCTTATGACACGATTCGGGGTTTCTTGTCAAGATGACTTGCCCACGACTTTCTGTCCGTAGTCGCAGTGCGGCAGGAGCGGGCATTGGGGACACCTGGGGTTCCTGGCGGTGCAGACGGCCCGGCCGTGCCAGATGAGCTGCAGGGAAAATTTGGTCCAACGCTCCTTGGGCACCAGCGCCATCAGGTCGAACTCGATCTTCACCGGGTCTTGCTGCCGGGTGAGTCCCAGGCGCTGGGACACCCGCCCGCAATGGGTGTCCACCGCGATGCCGGGAATACCGAAGGCGTTGCCCAGGATGACGTTGGCGGTCTTGCGGCCGATGCCCGGGAGCGCCACCAGCTCATCCAGGCTCCGGGGCACCTGGCCGCGGTATTCGGCCACCAAGGCCCGGCAAATATTCTTAATGCTCTTGGCTTTCTGGCGATAGAAACCGGTGGGGTGGACCATGGCCTCCATCTCTGTCAGGGGCGCCTCGGCATAGGCTTCGGCGGCCGGGTATTTTTCGAAGACCGCCGGGGTCACCTGGTTCACCTTGGCGTCGGTGCACTGGGCCGAGAGCACCGTAGCCACCAGCAATTCCAGGGGATTGGCGAAGTCCAGGGTCACGTGGGCGTCCCCGTAGTGCTGCTCCAGAAGCTTCAGGATGGGGCCGATCCGGGCCGCAGGGTCCATGGATTCCTCCTTGATGTCAGGCCTTCACCCCGGCAGCCGGAACCCCAGTCCCCGGAGAAACCGGCTGACCTCCGGGGTCCAGAGGGCCAACCCCCGGCCGTCGGGGAAGACAAAATGCCCTTCGCCGCCGAAGGCAGGGAGCATAACCAGCCGGGCCCGGCCGCCGGCTGCCGTATAAGCCCGGTACATCTCCCGGGCCAGCCAGGGAGGAAAGTAGGTGTCGTCTTCAGCATAAATCCACAGGGTCGGCACCCGGGTGGCGCGGCCGAATTTTTCAAAAACCTCGGCCAACCTTGGGGGCGAACAATTTTTCTCTTTCATGGAGCCACGGCCGCCCCCAAAGTTGATCACTCCCAGCAGGCCGGGAAAGCCCCGGCTGGCCGCGGCCAGGGAGGCGAAGCCGCCGGTGGAGTAGCCCGCCAGGATGATTTTTTGGGGGTCGATGTAAGGCTTGGCCGACAGGAAACGCACCGTGGCCAGCAGGTCTTTGGCCGACTCCAGGCCGGCCTCGTAAAAGAGGGCCTGCTCGCACAGGCCCTCTTCCTCGGCGTAATCCCCCCCGGAGTTGCCGTAGCCCCGGCGCATGGGGATGACCACCGCAAATCCCCAGTGGACGAATTCCCAGCTCTGGATCTCGTAGCGCAGGCGTTTCTGGGACAACCTGAGGGCCGGCTCCCGGGTAGTGCCGTGGCTCAAG
The DNA here is from genome assembly GCA_041481325.1 of Desulfobaccia bacterium. Classification (GTDB taxonomy): domain Bacteria; phylum Desulfobacterota; class Desulfobaccia; order Desulfobaccales; family 0-14-0-80-60-11; genus DASWLF01. Next base: position 2,290 of record JBGPBR010000150.1, on the reverse strand, counting down.
ACCACCAGCGGGAAGGGCCCGGGGCCGTCGGGCAGGAACAGGGTGGCTTCCAGAAAAATCTCCTGGGTGGCGCCAGCCCGGGTTATGGTCATGGGGATGCGCAGGACCTGCTCATTCAAAGGGAGGACCAGGGGGACGCTGACGGGCCGGAAGAGTTGGGCGGCCTCCGCCTGGGAGCAGGCCGGGCCGCTGAGCGCCGCGACCATTATGAGACCAAGAACCAGTATTGGCATCACCGTAACGAACCTATGGTAACGAAAGTAAAGGCAGCCGCAGGCCTTAGCCTGCCCCGGCATTTGTTATCCCGGCGTTCCCAAACCGCAGCTTGGGAACGCCTCTGTGCGCCTGGGGAGTCTTGCCCGGCGGCTCTCCCCTAGCCGCCCCACCGGGCCTGAAGATGCCGCCGCAACTCCTGAAATTCCGGAATGTTAAGCCGCGAGGCCAGGAACCCATACAGCCCGGCGCCCAGCGCCATGACCGCCCCCAGGGCCGCGGTTTGCCCCAACAGCCCCGAGCCCAACCGGTTGAGGAGCAGGGGGTGGGTATAGGATACCGCCAGCCCCATGACCAGCGAGGCGGCCGCGGCCTTGGCCAGGGTGAGGCCCAACTCCCCCGCCCGGAACCCCCCCAGCTTGCGGTAGAGCAGGAGCCCCAGGAAGACAAAGTTAATCACCATGCTCAGCGAGGTTGACAGGGCGATGGCCCGGTGCTGCAGCGGCGCCAGGGTCAGGTTGATGAGGACCAGGTTGGCCCCCACCGTGAGAAAAGAACCCACCACCGGAATGCGGGTGTCGTTCAGGGCGTAAAACACCGGCACCATGATCTTCACGCCCGCAAAGGCGAGCAGGCCCAGGGAGTATAAGGAGAGGGCCGCGGCGGTCTGGGTGGTGTCGGCGGCGGTGAAATGGCCGTGCTGGTAGATGAGGGCGATGATGGGCTTGGCCAGGAAGATGAGGCCGCAGGCCGCGGGCAGGCTCACCAGGAAGGCCAGGGCCAGGGAGGACTGCAAGGCGTCCCTGAGGGCCGGCAGGTCCCGGTTGGAGGCATGCCGCGACACCACCGGGATGGTGGCCACCATGAGGGCCACCCCGAAGAGCCCCATGGGCAGGTGGAACAGGCGGTAGGCGTAATTCAGCCAGGAGAGGCTGCCCTCTGGGCAGGAGGCCGCGTAAAAGGTGTTGATGAAGATGTTGATCTGCACCGCGGACAACCCCACCACCGCGGGCAGCATCAGTCTGGCGATGCGGATCAGTCCGGAATCCCTGAGATCCAGCACCCATTGGGGCCGGAACCCCACCTGCCACAGCAGCGGCAGCTGCACCAGCAATTGCAGCAGCCCCCCGATGAGGGCCCCCCAGGCCATGCCCACAATGGGGTGGATCCCCAGGCGGGGGGCCCCCAGGCTCAGGAGCAGGCCAAACCCTATGACCCCCAGGTTGAAGAAGCTGGAGGCCAGGGCCGGAACGAAAAATTTCCCCCGGGCGTTCAGGATGCCCATGGCCACCGCGGCCAGGGAAACCAGAGGCAAAAAGGGAAACATGATGCGGGTCATCAGGGCGGTGAGGTGGGCCTTCCCCGGCACCGCCCCGAAGTCCGGGGCCATGAGCCCCACCAATTCCGGGGAAAAGACGATGCCAGCCAGGACCACCGCCCCCAGCAAGACCGTGAGGCAGGCGATGACGTTGTTGGCCAGGCGCCAGGTCTTTTCCGACCCCAGCTTCTGGTCGTAGTCGGTGAAGACCGTGACGAAGGCGGCGCTCAAGGCCCCTTCGGCAAAGAGGTCCCGCAGGAGATTTGGGATGCGGAAGGCCACCACGAAGGCGTCGTTGGCGTAGCCGGCCCCGAAAAAACCGGCAAAGACCTGCTCCCGAACCAGACCCAGGAGTCTGCTGGCCAAGACCGCCAGGCTGACGGCGCTGGCGGCCCGGGCGATTTGCCCCGTCTGGCTGGCGGCTTCTTGACTCAAAGGCGATACCCGGTCTCGGAACTTGGCATTACAGGGACACCGTCCTTGATATTCCCCGAATCCAGCATAGGGTCTGCCGGTCTTTGAAGAATTATCTCCCGGGTGTCGAAATAATAACTTTAGGGGGGCCCTGAAGAAAAAACCTCCCCCGGCCCCCTAAGACCTTTTCCAACCCGTCAAGGTGATATTTTATTTACGCCTAAGTCCATATATGGCGCCTGACCGCGCCTCTAAAACCAAATCGGTATCCGGTCTGGAGGAAAGATACAACAAAAGGGGATTCGGTTCCAGAAAAATACGGGAAAGCAAGGGCGGCGGGGCGCC
>JBGPBR010000149.1:0-5393 GCA_041481325.1 Desulfobaccia bacterium | reverse complement strand
TGAAAGACCCGGCGGATGTCCGGGAAAAAGGAGATGCCCCAGACGTAGAGCAGGATAAAGCCCGCCTTGATGCAGCCGTCTATGACGTGGAAGGAAAATTCCGCCGGCGTCAGGGGCCGTCCCACCAGGTAGCCGGCCATGCCGCTCAGCCAGTGGGGGAGAAAGCCGAAGAAGAGGAAGGCAAGCAGGAAGGCCGCGCCCATGGTGAGGGCCAGGCTGCCCCAACCCACGGGGGCCTCGTCCTGGTCGCCGTCTTCTTCGTGCAAGGCGGCCTGAGCCGAAAAAGTGAGGGCCTTGATGCCGGTCACCATGGCTTCCACCAGCACCAGGGGGCCGCGGAACAACGGGCGCTTGAACAAGGGGTAGCGCTCCGCCAGGGAGGCGTAGGCTTCGTCCTTGAGGATCACCGTGCCGTCGGGGCGCCGCACCGCCACCGCCATGGCGTGGGGGGAGCGCATCATCACGCCCTCCAGCACCGCCTGGCCCCCTACGGCCAATGAATGTTCTTCATGCTTCATTCGGCCGATTCAGCTTTTTTCCCGGTCTCTAAGTGCGCGTACTTCCGGCGGAAACGCTCTACCCGACCGGCGGTGTCCATGAGTTTCTGTTTGCCGGTAAAAAAGGGGTGGCATTTGGAGCAGATCTCCACCCGGATGTTCTCCTTGGTGGAGCCGGTGATGAACTCAGTGCCGCAGGCGCAACGCACCTTGGTCTGTAGGTACTTGGGATGGATATCGTTTTTCATGGCTACATCATTCTCCTGGTCAATTGCCTAACTGTAGAAGTTTATCTGAATTTTTTAAAAAAGCACGTAAAATCGGCAACCGCATCCGGGGTTAAGACGCCCGGAATTGCTCCCGGGCAAAAGCCACCCTCTCCTCCGCCCCGGGCAAATCCGCCGGGCCATGGTAATACTCCCGGACCAGGTTGATCCGGGGCAGGAGGCCGGCCCGGTTGGCCAACTGGATGCCCAGGCCCGGACGGGCGTTCAGTTCCAGGAGCATGGGGCCGCGGTTACAGTCCAGCACCAGGTCGACGCCCAAATAACCCAGGTTGGTAAGTTCATAGGCCCGGGCCGCGATGGCCAGCTGGGTCTCCCAGTGGGGAATCTCGAGCCCCTGGATGCTGATGCCGGTGTCGGGATGCTCACTCACCAGACCGTGCTTGGCCACCCCGCCCAGGGTGACGCCGGCGGCGAGGTCGATCCCCACCCCGATGGCGCCCTGGTGCAGGTTGGCCTTGCCTTCGGAGACCCGGGTGGGCAGCCGCAACATGGCCATCACCGGAACCCCGAGAAACACGATGATCCTGACGTCCGGCACCCCTTGATAACTGATGGGTTCAAATACGGGATGAAAGCGGACCCGGTGCTCCACCATGGCCTGGTCGGTCTGTCCTACCAGGCTGTAGAGGCCGCTCAGGATGCTGTAAACATGATACTCCAGTTCCTCCCGATTCAGGATGAGACCACCGGCGGTACGGTAATTGACCCCGGCCCGGCCGGCGATTACCAGGATGCCGTCGCCGCCGGAGCCGTGGGCAGGCTTGAGAACGAAATCCTCGTGGGGCGCGAGCCCCGCCGCCAAGTGGCGCACCTGGGATTCCCGCCCCACCGCGGCGTAGAGTTCTGGCACCGGGATGCCCGCCTCCAGGGCCAGGCGCTTGGTGGCCAGCTTGTCGTCCACCAGGGGATAGTAGCGGCGCGGGTTGAGGGCCAGGGTGAAGTCGGCGTTGCGCCGGTTTATCCCCATGATTCCCAACTCGGCCAGCCGCCTGGTGAGCTCCTTAATCATTTCTCTTTTGTGACCAGCGGCTTGAAGCGCCACAATTCCAGCAGCCGGAAGCCGGTGTAGCGCCCCAGCAGCAGCGTGACCGCCAGCAGCACCAGCAGCAGTTCCGGGAAAACGAAAAATAGGTGTTGCACGGTCCGCTGGTGCATTACCAGGTAGGCCAGCGCCGCCGCCCCCAAACTTCCCAGACCCTGCTTGATGGCCGCGACGGAGCCCCGTTCTTCCCAGACCACGGACATGCGCTCGATGGTCATGGTCAGGATTACCATGGGGAACAGGCCCACGGACAGGCCCCGCTCAATCCCCAGCTTATAGGTGAAAATGCTCATCAGGCCCATGAGGATGACCACCACGGTGAGCACCGCGGCCAGCCGGGGCACCAGCAGCAGCTTCAAATTCTCCAGGTAGAAGCGGATGAGCAGCCCCAGGGCCACCAGGGAACTGAAGAACACGATGCCCCAGAGCAACTGGGTTTCCCTAAAGGCCAGGGCCATGAGCACGGGCATGAAGGTGCCGAAGGTGGTGATGCCCACCAGGTTGCGCAAGATCACCAGGATGAAGCCCCCCACCGGCACCATGAGCAGCACCCGGTAAACCTGCTGGGTGTGAACGGGCAGGCTCAGCAGGGAGAACTTGAGAAGCAGGGGTTTGGTAATCTCCCCCCGGATCACCGCGGTCTGGATGGCGTCTTCCAGTTCCCGAGCCATGGATATGGTTACCCGGAGGGCCTCGCCCCCTTCCAACTGCACCAAGGGTTGGGGTCCCCGCCACCAAGCCATGTAGCTGTCCGGAACGCCCACCGAGGCCGTGGCCGGGTCCAGGGCCTGCCAGCGGTTCTTTTCCCAGACCTCCAGCCAGTGGAGGAGCGGGGCTTTTTCTTTCTGCTCCTTCAGTTGGACGCCGTGCACCACCCGGGCGGGGACGCCGGTTAGTCCCAGGATCCGCACCGCCAGGTCCGCTTTGTCCAAATTCGACGGCTGCTTTCCCAGCAGCAAGGCGACGCTGTCCGGCGGTTGCGGCTGGTTCAGGCGGCGCAGCAGGTCCGCGGCCATGGTCTCGTGGTCCGCGGATCTTTTGGTGATCCGGCTGGCCAGGTCTTCCGCCGCGGCCAGTTCGGCCTCCTTAAATACCGGTTTCTCCACCTGGGGGCGGGGCGTAGTGATGACCGGAGGTTTGGTGTCCGCCCGGCGCACCTCGGCGCGGTAGTAAAGGGTCTGCAACCCATTGGCCTTGCGGATGGACCAGACCGCCAGGCGGTTGTCGTCCTGCGTGGTGGTGGTTATGCCGTAGCCCCGGGAAACGAAGGCGTCGTTGGTCACCGCATAGCGTCTGGTGCTGCGGGGGATGAGCAAGGAAACCTTGACGGGTTCGTGGTTGGCCGTGAAGGTGACCTTGGCCTCCACGTTCCAGATAGAAACCTCGGCTTCCGGCGCCAGGGGGAAGCGCAGCGCCAGGACTTTGTACAGGAACAGCCCCAGACCGATGGCCGTGAGAATCAGGGCCAGGGCATAGAGATGGACTCTATTCAAGAGAGGGTTGCTCCCCGCACTCCGGCTCCCCCGTGTACTTGGCGGCCGGGTCGATGACTAGGAAGTTCTCCATGAATTTGCGTCCGATGAGCATCCGGTATTGGAAGCCGGTGCGGTCCACCAGGTTGACCTCCGTTTCTCGGTAGAAATTGCCCAGGCACACGCCTATCCTGATGACCGGCCGCTTCTGGGAGCCCAGGAAATGCCGTTTGATGGTGGCCTGGCGCAGCACCGGGCGCTCCAGGGTGACGGCCTTGCCGTCCCCTTCGATAACGTCGAACCTCACCCAGTTGACGCCGCTCCGGTTGAAAAAAGTCAGATTCCGGGCGTCCAGGGAGCTGTATTCCGCGCCCGTGTCCAGCTTGGCCCGGATCACCAGGCCGCTCGGGTAAATGCGGACCTTCTCCACCCAGCCCACGATTTTTTTGTCCGCCGCCTTTTTATCCGCGGCCACGGTGGGGAGGGTACAAACCAGAGACCCGAGGATGCTCGCCAGGATGGCCAGAAAGAATTTCATGAGCCCGCCTCCCTCCGCTAGGCCGGATTTCAGTGGTTCCCGCCCATGGGAGGTCTATCTTAAAAATAAAACACATTTCCGCCCCAGGCCCGGCGGGGTTTTTAAAAATATTATCATTTGGGTTGTGAAGGAAACACCAGAAAAGCGGCCTGCGGTCTCCGATAAGTGCCTCGTATTTCCCAATTGGGGGGGGGAAGATTTTAGAGAAAGGCAAAGGACCTTGACGAAAAGGGCCCCCAACCCTCTCTAAAAATTATTCAGCCCCTGACGGCGGCACCGGCGTCTCGCCCAAAGGCTTTATTCTGACACTCCGGGCAGCAGAAGGTGCTGCGCCCCGCCTGGACCAGGCGCTGGATGGGGGTGCGGCAGCGCCGGCAGGGTTCCCCGCCCCGGCCGTAGACCTGGAGCTCCAGTTGGAAAAGCCCGGCCTCGCCCTGGCTGTTGAGATAGTTGGCCACCGTGGTGCCGCCTTTGGTGATGGAGGCCTGGAGGATGCGCCGGGTCTCTTTCAGCAGCCGCTGCCAATCGGCCGGACCCAGGCGGGACGCCGGGGTGGCCGGGTGAATCCGGGCCGCAAACAGGATTTCGCAGGCGTAGATGTTGCCGATGCCGGCCATGACCCTGCCGTCCAGCAGGAAGTTTTTAATGGGCCGGGAGCGCCCCCGGGCCTGGTCCGCCAGCCAGCCGGCCGTCACCTGCGGGGAGAATGGCTCCCGCCCTACGTGCTCTAAAGGCGTCGGGGCCACCCCGGGAGGGAAGACCAGCACCTGGCCGAAGCGTCGGATATCCTGAAAACCCAGATCCAGGCCGCCTTCGAGTTCCAGGACCAGGTGGAGGTGGGGCAGAGCCGGGAAAGGCGCCGGCCCCAGCAGCAGCCGGCCGGTCATGCCCAGGTGCACCAGCAGGTGGGCCCCGTCATCCAGGTGAAAAATGAGATATTTGCCCCGGCGGCTCAGGTCCGCGATGCGCCGGCCGGGGAGGCGGCGGCGCAACTCGCCAACCGGGCTCTCACGCCGCAAGGGCTTTTCCCCCCGGGTAAGCCTCAGGATCCGGCGCCCCACGACCGCAGGCGCCAGCCCCCGGCGGATCACTTCGACTTCGGGCAGCTCAGGCATAATCAGGGCCTAAGAAAATGGGGCGCAATGAATTGCGCCCCGCCAGGTCGCGCCGAAAAAGGCGCCAACTAAAATCCGAACTCGAAACTAAAAAAGCATGTCCAGAAAATGCTCGTGGTATTCCTTCAGTTCCTTGTGGCATTCGCCGCAGAAGAGCCGCACCTCGCCCTGGATCTCCGAATCGTCGCTCACCGCGGAAAAGCTGCCGTCGTCGTTCTGCACGTAAAAAGTGGTGATGGTGACCCCTTCCGCCACTTCGTAAAAATCCGTGTCATTGCCGCAATACGGGCAGGAAATCTTCATTGGCCCCGTTCTTGCTGGATGGTTTGTTGGATGTCCTGACGGTAGAGGGAGTTTTTGGGCTCCAGTTTCCGGGCCTGCTCCATCTCGATGGCGGCCCGCTTCAACTGCTGCTTGGAGATGCGCTTTTTCCCCTGGCGCT
>JBGPBR010000148.1:0-5401 GCA_041481325.1 Desulfobaccia bacterium | reverse complement strand
CAACGGCTTCCGGCATGTTGGTCAACCGGAGGCCCACCCGGTCCTGGGCTTCGACTCCCTGCTTTTTAAGGACGTTGGCGAACTTGTTGGACATTGCCAGCAGTTCTTTAAAGGTGATCTTCTGGTCTGCGAACAGGATGGCGACCTGGTCTCCCCGACCTTCCTTCACATGCTTGTCAAGAAATTCTTCCGCAATATTCCACTGTCCTGAGGCATACTGTTTGAACTCTTCGGGCGTGGTATAGGCGGCCCAGAGTTCTTTGGGGGGCAAATAATCAGCTGGAATCTTACCCATGTAATGCTACCTCCATTCTTTTAAGATATTTTAATCCTTCGTAAAACGGTCTTTTCGTCCTCAATTGGGAGAAAGCCATGTGAAGCATATTACAAAGTCTGTGTCCAGTGTCAAGTCTTTTATGGTTTTTCAGTTTTCGGTTTTCGGCAAAAAATAGCAGCCATGGGGCGAGCCGGGCACCCCATCCCGGAAAACTTTGGCGGCCGCGGGCCGTCCTATAGCCGCTGATTATGATATAATGAATCAATAACCTGAACCTGAAACCTGAAAAACCCGCCAAATGCCCACCGTCGCCCTCATCGGCCCGGAACTCTTCCCCATCCCTCCCATCCGGGGCGGGGCGGCGGAGCTGTTCATTGAAAAAACGGCTTCCCGGCTGGCCGGCTGGCGCCCGGTGGTCATCGGGGTAAGCGACCCGGAGCTGCCCCGGCGGGAAATCCGGGACGGAGTGGAGTACCGCCGGGTGCCCCTGGCCGGGCTGCGCCGCTGGCTCTACTGCCGCTACCGCCAGATCTTCCCTTTTTATGACCGGGAAGTTTTCAGGAACATTGAGGAGGTCAAACCGGACCTGGTCCACGTTCACAACCGGCCCTTGCTGGCCAATTTCCTGCAAGAACGCCTGGGGGGACGGATTCCGGTAATCCTGCACCTGCACAATCTTTATGATTCGCTGGGAAAACGGGAAAGACCGCGGCCAGGCACCGCCGTGCCGGTGACGGGATTGGTGGCCTGCAGCGCCTTTGTCCTGGAACGGGAACAGGACCGCCTGGGGCTGGGGGCCGGCCTCCGCCGGGTGGTTTATAACGGGGTGGAAGTGGAATCCTTCCCGCCCCGGTATGACCATGAGACTGAGGCCCGGGAGCTGCGCCGCGGTTACGGCATCGGGGATGAACCCACCGTCCTGTTCGCCGGCAAACTCCGGGAAAGCAAGGGGGTGCATATCCTGGTCCAGGCCATGGAGCGGGTCTGGCAGGCGCGGCCCCGAACCGTGCTGGTCCTGGTGGGGGGCACGGAATTCGGGCGTAACCGCACCACCCGGGAAACCCCTTTTATGCGGGACTTCCGCCGACAACTGGCCACCGCCCGGGGCCGGGTGGTGCTCACCGGGTTTATCCAGCCGCAGCATATGCCTCGCACCTATTTGCTGGGGGACGTCTTCGCGGGGCCTTCCCAAATTGAGGAAGGGCTGGGGCTGGTCTTCCTGGAGGCCGCGGCCGCCGGCCTCCCGGTGATCGCCACCCGCCGGGGCGGCATCCCGGAGGTGGTGCGGGACGGCGAAACCGGCCTGCTGCTGGAGGTGAAAGACGATGTGGGAGAGTTGGCCGAAAAGATTTTGACTCTCCTGGCCGATGAGCCCCGGCGGCGGCGCCTGGGAGAGCAGGGGCGGCAATGGGTGCAGTCCCGATTTACCTGGGAAAAAATCGCCTTGGACCTGGAACAGTTTTATGATGAGATCAGGGAGGGCCAGCGCGCCGCCCCCTGAAAGAGGGAAAAAACCACCGAAAATCTAATGCGCCTTTTTCCCTTTTCCCCCGGTTTAAACCATGTGGCATAGATTTTTACTGATGCTGTCGCGGCAATACTTGCGGGGCCAAATGGGCCGGCGCCCGGTTCTGCCCCTGGCCGGACTGGACCCGGCCATGGTCCGGCGGGTCCTGCTCATCAGCGCCACCGCCCTGGGGGACACCCTCTTTTCCACCCCGGCCATCCGGGCCCTGAAGGAGAGTTTTCCGTCCTGGAGCCTGGAGGTCCTGGGCCACCGGGTCTTCGGGGAGCTCCTGACCCATAACCCTTGGGTAGACCGCCGGTGGTTTTATCCCGGCCGCAACCGCCGCCTCCTCACCCTGGCCCGGGACCTGCGCCGCCGGCATTTTGACCTGGTCATCATCTTGCACGGCAACGACCCCGAGGCCACCCTGCTGGCTTATCTCACGGGCAGCCCGTATATCATCGGGTCGGCCGGCAGCCCCCTGGACATGGCCTACAGCGCCGCGCCGGCCCCGTTCGCCCCCTTGGAGCACGCCATCGAGCGCCGCCTCGACTACGTGCGGCTCCTGGGGGCTGACACCACCGATAAAAGAATGGACCTGTTCCTGGGACCCGAGGAAATTCACCAGGCCCAGGCTATCTTAACGGAGCATTTCGGGGGGGCGGCAGAAAGAGTGATGGCGCTCCACCCCAGCGGGTCCAACCCTTACAAGTGGTGGCCCGGGGAAAACTTCGTGGAGCTGGGGAATTTTTTATATGAAAGCTACGGGGCGCCCTTGCTGCTCATCAGCGACAGGAAGGACCGGGAAGTTGCCGAGGCCCTGGCCTCCCGGTTGGCCGGCCCCGTCCTGGTCACCGGCGGGCGCCTCCCCCTGCTCACGGTGGCCGCGCTGCTGAAACGCTGCCGCCTGCTGGTGGCCAACGACAGCGGTCCCCTGCACCTGGGCCTGGCCCTGGGCACCCCCACCATCGCCCTCTTGGGGGCGGACCATCCGGCCCGTATCGGGCCCTACCAGGTGGAGTGGGGCGCCTCCCTCCACAAGCGGGAAGAATCTTGTGGGCTCAACCCCTGCCGTCTGCTAAAATGCCGGGACAACGTCTGCCTCAAGGCCATCACCGTGCCCGAGGTGGTGCGGGTCATCGAAGAGTGGTGGGCGACTCGTTTTCTTCAGGCCGGACCATTGGAACACCACCACTAGCCCCCGGGCCCAAGGTCCCCGGGGCCCGGCGCTCACGCCCGCTCAGAAGGAGATAGACCAACCCCATGTCCGATAATCCCCTCAAAGCCCTGGGGCGCAATTCGTTCCGGTGGTACCTCAACAAGTTTCCCCTGCGGGACGGTAAAGCCAATCTCTATGACCGGCTCCATGCCAGCCTGGCCCCCGACGAGCGTTATGTTACGACGGCCCTGGATAAGGGGTTCACCATGAAATTCGATCTTCAGGACCCGGAGCAGCTGAAGATCTATTTCTACGGACACTACCACGAAAGGTATGAGACCCTCCTCATTCAGCGGGTATTGGAGCAGGGGGACGCCTTCTGGGACATCGGCGCCAACATCGGCTATTTCGTCCTGGCGGCAGCGGTGGCGTTGGAAAACACCGGCGAGGTGGTGGCCTTCGAGCCCATGGAGGCCGCCTGGCGGAACCTCATGGACAATATGGCCCTCAATGACTTCACCAATATCCGGCCGGTGCGACTGGCGGTCAGTGATACCAGTGGGGAGGCGGTGCTTTACTCCGCCGGCGACTTCGCCGACACCAGCGCCAACATCTTCACGGCCAAGGAGGTTGGTGGCAAAGAGGAGGTCTGCCAGACAATCACCTTGGATGAGTTCGCTCGAGACCTGTCGGTATTGCCGCCCACCCTCATTAAGATGGATATAGAGGGCGCGGAACTGGCGGTGCTCAGGGGTGCCAGGGAGTTAATCCGGAAAGCCCAACCCTTGCTGATGATCGAGTTGGAGCCCAAAACCCTCCGGGCCCTGGGCCTGAGCAAGGCCGACTTCCTGGCGGAGCTGGCCCCGTACGGCTATCAGCCGGCGTTTCTGAAGAAAGGGAAATGGCAGATGGCCCGGGACCTGGAGGCTGTAAAATGCCGCAACATCTTCTGGTTCAACCCGGACCTGCCCCGACACCGTCACAAAGCGGCGCGTATTCCCATTCAGGGGGATTAATGAGACCGGGCCCTGGGTTGCCAGGGGCTTGCCGGCAATTAAATCGCTGGTCTCAAGGGGTTGGGGGAGAGGGTAAGGGCTGCCTCCCTTAACTCCCTAACCCCGCAGATCTGGATTCCTGGAGCGACGCCCAGTCGGCGCAGATCTGGGCCACCATATCATCATAAGTGCGAACCTTTGCCGCTTTTTCATAGCCGCTTTGGGCGATGCGGCTCCGCAGCCCATCATCGGCGAGCAGTTCGGCAAGCTTCTGTTGCATCTCGCTCACGCTGGCGCAGCTGACAAAATCCACCCCCGGGGATAACAAGCGCTCCGCGTCCAGGGAATAATCAGTCAACAGACATGCCCGGCAGGCCGGCACTTCCAGCAGACGCTGATTCACGCCGGTGCCCACTCTTTGCTCATCTCCCCAGACATTTACATTCACCACTACTTTGGTTTGATTGTAAAGCCGGATTAATTTCTCGTCCCAGATGCCCTTGCCTTTGATGCGCAGCCACAGAGAGGGATTAAGGTAAGCGTTTTTACGCCAGCGGGTCCCATAAATCACAAAAATCTTGGAAACTTCGGCCAGCCCTTCCAGATACTGCTGACGGCGTTGGTGCCACTGGCCCACAAAACACCAATCATAGATCTTGGGGAGGTCCAGGGGCCGGAATTTCGAGGTATCCACCCCGTGCTGGAGGAGGCTGACGTTGGTGAAACCCCGCTTTGTGGCAAAGTCAATGCCGGCGGAGGAGAAGAAATACGCATGGTGATAAAAGGGGATTTCATGTTCCACTTCGTGATAACGTTTCTCCGATTCAATGTACCAACAGAAAACCGTGCTCATCTCCCGCAGTTCTTTTATGGCTTCGATGGTGTACCGCAGGCCCCTGGTCAGAAAAACCAGGTCTGGTTTAAAGTCGCGGCATAAGCTAACCAGCATGCTATTACGATATTCCAGATGGGATTTGGGGTGCCCTTTGAATAAATCCACTGATTTCGGCACCAGCCTCAAGGTATGGGCATAGTGGTTAATGGTATGGATCACGAACCGATCATATAAGGTGTTGCAGGGTCGGGTGAAAAATTTCTTAGTCTCTGCCCCGATGCGGCTAAAAGCGTCAGCAATGGCCGTTACCACCGGGGGTTGATCGCAGGTGCCCACAACGAGGACTCGTCTGGGTAATTCTCCTGGCATCAGAGGGGAACCTCCAAGAATTGTTAATCGGGAATTTGCGGACCTTTAGCCATTCAGGGCCGGGGGGTGGAAGGTCCGGGAAAATCTGCAACTGAGATTGGCTGATTACCTGCCCAGGGACCGGCCATTTCCTCTAATCTTTTCTCCAGATCTGCGGCTTTGGCATTATAGGCCGGGTGATTAATTAAATTGTGCTCCTCGGCATAATCCTTTTTCAAGTCATATAACTCCATGCGGCCGTCGGCCCATTGGATCAACT
>JBGPBR010000147.1:0-5412 GCA_041481325.1 Desulfobaccia bacterium | reverse complement strand
GATGCCAGTGGCCGCCGCCACACCTCCTTTGCCGCGGTCCAGGTGCTGCCGGAGGTGGACGACCGCATCGACATCGACATCCAGGAAAAGGACCTGCGGATCGACACCTTCCGGGCCAGCGGCCCCGGCGGCCAGTACGTCAATAAGACCTCCTCGGCGGTGCGCCTCACCCACCTGCCCACGAACCTCGTGGTCTCCTCCCAGACGGAGCGCTCCCAGCACCGCAACCGGGAGCTGGCCATGAAGGTCCTCAGGGCCCGCCTCTATAACCTGGAAAAGCGCAAACGGGATGAAAAGAAGGCGGAGGCCCAGGAGTCCCAGAAGGACATCGCCTGGGGCAGCCAGATCCGCTCTTATGTCATGCAGCCCTACCGCCTGATCAAGGACCACCGCACCAAGCACGAGGAAGGCAACGTGGACGCGGTCCTGGACGGCAACCTGGACCGCTTCGTGGAAGCCTACCTGTTGAGCCCGGGGGAGGAATAATAATGTGGTAAGGAGTTACAAAGATTTATGTCCGAGATGTAAAGATTTTGGCGTGACAGTTCATCCATGCATGCCACAACATTTGGCTGAATTGTCTAATTAGGAAGTATTTTTTTGGGGTGATTCCTTTTTTTCCGCCTCCATTCGTTCACGCTCAATTTCCGCACTCAGCTCCGCGATTTCCTTGGTTAACGAAACTGATGCAAAGGAGCTGGACTGGGGAATCTGTGCCAATAACGCCTTGATCCTTAGTTCCTTGTCTTCAGTACTCATGATTCATCCGCCTATTTTTTTGCTAAGAGTGACGCTAATGTGTCTTTTGCCAAACGTTCAGCTTGCTTCTGCGCCATCTGCGTGAGGATATTGCCACCTCCTAAACCTATCACGATAGAGCTTAGAAGTTGTGATATCGATAGATGTGGGTCTGAAGAGTTAACCTTGAAGATATCAATTGGGGCAAGAGGACTATTTAATCCCAAGACAACTATGGCAGCAACTATACCGACCACAACATTTCCAAGCCAGCCTGGTCTCCAAATGCCGGCTTCGAACTTGGGACTTACAAACTCGCCAGTAATAGCACAATTGGTAATGCCACCGATTGCTCCCATCACCCCCACTATCGCAAAAATATACCAAATATCCATGATATCTTACTCTCTCTTGGTCTATTTACGTTTTCGCCTGTGCCTTCAATGAATAGATATTAGAGTAGGTTGGTGAGAAAATCAACATTTTTATTTAAACTTCCTGTACTTGTATTTCTATCATCCAGTGGGTTTTATAGCTTCGATTCCCTCGGCCAAAAGATACGGATGCAGTCTGAATGGGAGGCAATCTCCTAAAAAAATTTCCTGGACCATCCTCTAAAATTTGCACATTTTTTGCCCCCTATCCCAGGAGGCCTATTTCGGCGCTCAGGTGTCGCCGGGGGCGCACTCCACCGCCTTGGGCGCTTCCAGGTGCTCCACCTGGGATTCGATGTCCTCTCTTACCCTTTCGTCCTCCGGTTTCTCCCCGTAAAACAAGGCCCCTTCCGTGTACGGCGAACTCTTGAACCCGGTGTAGCTCTTGAGCGCCGCCCGGTGGCAGCCGGCTTTCAGCATCAGGGCCAGGAAATCCTTTCCCGGTATGGCCCCGCCGATTCACTGGAACCAGGATTCCACCTTGCCTGCCAGCTCCTGGGGCAAGTCCGCGATCAGCACCTGGTCGGCGATCAGGAGGCGGCCCCCGGGTTTCAGCACCCGATAGGCTTCCCGCAAGGCCTTTTCTTTGTCCAGGGTCAGGTTGAAGACGCCGTTGCTGAGGACCACGTCGAAGTCGCCGTCCGGAAAGGGCAGGGTTTCGGCCTCCGCCACCTGGAAGCTGACCTGGGGCAGAGGCAGCCGCTCCAGGTTGGCCTCAGCGGTGGCGACCATCTCCTGGGTGAGGTCGACCCCCACGACCCGGCCGGCCGGGCCTACCAGCAGGGCCGCCACCAGGGTGTCAACCCCGGTGCCGCAGCCGATGTCCAGGACCGCGTCCCCCGGATGGACCGGACCCAGGCTGAAGGGATTTCCCACCCCGCAGAAAGAGTTCAGGATGTCTGCGGGAATTTTCTGAAGGAGGTCCGGGGGGTATTTTTGCAGCTCCATGGCGGCCTTGCCGGTTTGATACTGGAAGCAGCAGCCGGTCCCGGACGCGGCCACCTGGGCGTATTTCCCCCGGATGGCCTCCCGGATAGTGCGCTTCTGGGTTTCGGTGAGTGGTTCCATTTCCTGCCCCGGTTTTCTTAAGCGAACCATGTCCCTCTAAAATCTGCTATAAAATATGGAGGAATTGCATTGATTTTACCAAAAACGAAAAACCGAAAACCCAAAACGGTTTTTCAACCAATGTCCTTGCCGATGGCGAAGGCCTGGCCCAGGTACTTGCCGATGCCGTGATAGGTGCGGATTTCCGGGCCGAAGACGATGGGACGCACCTTCTCGATGTCGGGAAAGCCTTTTTCCCCCAGGACGGCGGCGTCGGCCTTGACGTCGATGATTTCGCCGATGAACTGGGTGTGCAGCCCGATCTCTATGGTGTGGAGCAGCTTGCACTCCAGGACCAGGGGGAACTCTTTGACATAGGGCGCATCCACCACCGCGCTGGCCTCCGGGGTGAGGCGGGCCTTGGCGAACTTGTTGACGTCCCGGCCGGAAGCCATGCCGAAGTAGTCGGCCTCTTTGACGTGGGCCTCGCTGGGGACGCTGACGGTGAAGGCCCCGCGAGCCACGATATTGCCGTAGGAGTAAGTGGCCTGGCGCAGCGACACCGCCAGGCACGGGGGCTTGGAGCAGCAGATGCAGCCCCAGGCCGCGGTCATGGCGTTGGGCTTGCCGTTGGCGTCGTAAGTCCCCACCACCCAGACCGGGGTGGGGAAGGCCAGGGTCCTGGGTCCCAGGGATTTTTTCATGGCGGGCCTCCTTGAATGGATTGTAAGTCGCCTGACGGAAAATGCAACCCGGGTGGGCGTTATGGGAGCATGGCAGGCGCCACGACTAACGTAGGGTTTGCAGCCGCCCCGGAGGAAGCCGGGGGGCTTTCCGGCGACGGGCCAAAGGATGACCGCCTAAAGAAGAGCAGGGCCTGGCGTATTTTGGTTCACCAGGCCCGAAAAATAGTCGTTCCAGGATTTTCAGAAGCAAAGCACTTTATCGCAATTTTTAACCATTTCATAAAGGTTCTTTTGGGTGGAGGTTTCGCCGTGCTCGCGTGCTCCCAGACCCCGGGAGCTCAAGCAGGTCCCTCAGACCAGGAGAACACCGTCACTTAAGGCAAAAGTTTTGAGCAGCTCCTCCAGTTTGTATTGCGGCGAATCCACTTCATGATATGCCACTGCGTGGGCGTTTAAAAAGAGAGTGACCTCATCGTTGTTATTCAGGCACAGGTTGGCAAAGCGGATGGTATTCCACATGATTTCCGGGTCTTTGTTTGAAATAATGATTCCCAGCTTCATTCCAACCCCTCCTTTTTTTGCGAACTTTTAAAGATATATAGCGATTGCCAAAAGTTTTTTCCGATACAACGCATTAAAAAGATTACAAAAAACTAGACTTTTGTTGAGAAGTGTGTCTTCATTCATGTGTGCCCAGACGACTTGCGCCCAGCCTAGAGAATTGTTCTCTGACAGAACTGGAAATCGCGGCTTATGCTGGTCCTTCCAGGCGGAGCCATAATCGTCTGATGGCCCTGAGGGCCTTGGCTTTGCATATCGCTCCCGAGCAAGTGGCTGCCTTATACAGCGTCTCGCCCCGCAGTTTGAACAACTGGATCAGGAGGTTCAACCAACAAGGCATCGATGGCCTCATTGAAGGGCCGCGTACCGGACGGCCACCCAAGATCACTCTGGAGGAAAGCGCCCATTACCGCCAACTCATCGAACAGCCGGAATTAGCCGAACAACTCCATTGGACGGCGGTGAAATTTCATGGTTATCTCCGGCAAGAATTGCAGCATGAAATCGGTTATCGCACCGTGGTGCGTTGGCTGCATGACAATAATTTTAAGAGATCGGTGGATCGGGGGTGGCCTAACGGAGAACTTCTTTACCCTTTAAGAGTAAAAAGTAGAATTCTTGAACTTCTCCAAATCTTCCGGGCTAAGTTGGCGCTTTCCTCCGTGAGAATCAAAGTTGGCGCAGTCATGCTCGTCTCGGGCGAATTGGTCTTTACTCCCATCCCAGGGTTCTGCATGCAGACATATTCCCATGCGCAGCGATGCCGGATCCGGCTGAAAATACTTGCATTCCACGCATCTAATCAAGTCCATATGGCATCCTCAATTACCAAAGGATAATGGCAGGACGGGTCTTCGTTTGAACAAATAATTCACAGCTTCTTTCTAAAGTTCCTTGCTCAGAGAAGTAGATACATATTTTAAGAGAACCAACGTTCATTAGTCAAGGGAAAAAAGAGCCTGGCAAACCGAGATTCGCCAGGCTCCGTTGAGGTTAAAGGAACCCTATTCCTCTTCTTCCAACTCGACCCCGTCCCGCTCGAACTGGGCGTCCCGTTCGGCGTGGGCCTTGGCCTGCTCTTCTTCGCTCCAGGGCTCATAATCCAGGCACAGGGACACCAGTTCCCACAGGTACAGGGTCTCTTTGTAGTTGCCCATATCAAACTTCTTGGGGAGGCCCTTCATGATCTGGTCCCGGCAGTTGTGGCAGGGGGCCACTACGATCTCGGCGCCGGTGGCCTTGATCTGGTCGGCCTTCATCTTGCCGTAGGCCAGGCGCTCTGCGTCGTAGGGCATGGCCCAGGCGCCGCCGCCGGCCCCGCAGCACAGGTTGTTCAGCGGATCGTCGCACATCTCCCGATAGAGACTGGGGTCGATGCATTGCTGGGCGATCCAGCGGCTCTTCTCGCCGTTGTTGGGGTCATCCTGGTAGACCATAAAGGCTTTGCGCACGTAGTTGCAGGGATCGTGCACCGTATAGGTTTCGTGATACTTATGGGTGTTGAGTTTGATCCGGCCGGACTTGATGTACTCTTCCAGCAGATCCATGATGCTGACTACTTTGAATTCGTCGTAAACTTCGGGGAACCAATTTTTGAACCCGACCCGGGTTGCATAGTAGGCGTGCCCTCATTCGGGGTACAAGATGGTTTTGGCCTTCACTCGTCGGGCATTCTCGATGATGCGGCCCACCTGCTCCTTCCAGGCCGGGTCGTCGCCGGAGAACAGGCCCCAGTTGACCCCTTCCCAATTGGTGGAGGACACGGTCCAGTCTTCCTTGGCGGCGTAGAAGATGCGCCACCAGAATTTCATGTCATCCGGCTCGCCGAAGGGCTCTTTGGAGTTGACGGTGACGATGATGTTGGCCCCTTCTTTGTCCACCGGCACATAAAAGCCGGGACAGGGCTGCTCTTCATCGTTTTCCATCTCCACGCCCAGCTCGGCCAG
>JBGPBR010000146.1:0-5435 GCA_041481325.1 Desulfobaccia bacterium | reverse complement strand
GGTTCCATGAGGCGGCCTCCCGGGCCCTGGGGTTTGACATAGTTTTTCGGTAATTTCCCGGTTTTTCTCTGTTATCCCTCTGTGTCTCTATGTGGCGATGAAAGTTGCGGATAAGGAGAAATATGTATGAGTAAACGTCCCATATCGGTTACAGTGGTTGCTTGGCTTTTGATAATCGTGGGGGGCCACCTTTTAATTACAAACCTCAGTAGTCAATCAGAAGTGAGAGAGACGACTAACTATTCGCCTATTTACCTACTTCAACTAATTTATAGTTACGTTAAGATATCGTTTGCATTGATTTCTGGAATCGGAATACTTAACAGGCAGAATTGGGCTAGGTTTCTCTATTTAATTGGTTGGATAATTTATTTCGTAATTCACATTGTAAAATTAAAGCCCATGACAACCGGAGTAATCGGAGGCACCATTCTCTTTATAATTACTGTTTTTTTCCTGTTCCGTCCGAAGGCCAATGATTACTTCGCTGTAAGGGATTCTAAAAATGCGCCGGCTGAAACCTGAGTTTCCAGCTAAGGATAGGATATTCCGCAATGAACTCTAATTCGACCCAACACATCCACCTTCTCGGCATCTGCGGCACCGGCATGGCGGCGTTGGCCGGCATCCTCAAAGAGCAGGGCTACCTGGTCAGCGGCTCCGACGAGCACGCCTACCCCCCCATGAGCGACTTCCTGGCGGGCCTGGGGATCCCGGTCAAAAACGGCTACGCCCCGGAAAACCTGGCCCCCGCCCCGGATTTGGTGGTGGTGGGCAATGTCATCCGGAGGGAGAACCCCGAGGCCCAGGCGGTCCTGGCCCTGGACCTGCCTCGCCTGTCGCTCCCTGAGGCCTTGAACCGCTTCCTGGTGGGGAGGCGGCGGAGCCTGGTGGTCACCGGCACCCACGGCAAGACCACCACCACGGCCCTCATCGCCTGGCTCCTCTATGCCCTGGGGCTGGACCCCGGGTTCATGGTGGGGGGCATCGCCAAAAACTTCGACTCCAACTACCGGGTGGGCCGGGGCCCTTACGTGGTTTTGGAGGGCGACGAATACGACACCGCGTTTTTTGACAAGCGCCCCAAGTTCATCCATTTCCAACCCCGGGTGTCGGTCATCACTTCCATCGAGTTCGACCACGCCGACATCTACCCGGACCTGGACCGCATTATTGCCGCGTTTGAGTCCTTCCTGGACGGGGTTCCCCCGGAGGGCCGGGTCCTGGCCTGGGGGGACGCCCCCCTGGTGCGGCAGGTGTGCGGGCGCCGCGCATCCCAGGTCTCCTTTTACGGCGAAGGCGAAGGCAACGCCTGGCAAGCGGGCCATATCACCCCGGTGGCGGGAGGCATGAAGTTCACCGTCCTCCGGGAAGGGGTCCGGTGGGGGGATTTTCACCTGCCGCTCCTGGGGGCTCACAACGTGCTCAACGCCCTGTCGGCCCTCGCCACCCTGGCTGAACTGGGGGCGCAGCCAGAGGCCCTGAAGGCGGCCCTGTCGGGCTTCAAGGGCGTCAAGCGGCGCCAGGAGGTGGTGGATGAGATCCGGGGGGTCCTGGTGATGCAGGACTTCGCCCACCACCCCACCGCGGTGGCGGAAACCCTCAAGGCGGTGCGCCGGGGCTATCCCGGACGCCGCCTGGTGGCGGTCTTCGAACCCCGCACCAACACCTCCCGGCGCAAGGTCTTCCAGGAGCCCTACGCCCGGGCCTTCCAGGAGGCGGACCTGATTATGGTGCGGGAGCCCCCGGACCTGTGGAAGGTGCCGCCGGAAGACCAGTTCTCCTCCCAACAATTGGTGGCGGACCTCCAGGCCCGGGGGGGGCGGGCCCTCTACTTCCCGGACACCGACCGGTTGCTCGCCGGCCTCCTCAACCACCTGGCCGGCGGCGACCTGGTGCTGGTCATGTCCAACGGCGACTTCGACCACCTGGTGCCGCGCCTGTGCGAGGCCTTGAGGTAGTAGCCAGTTGCCAGTAGTCAGTTGAATATCATTACCGCCACTTTAGACCGGTACTGATACCAGCTCGCAATCAAACGATATTTTTTGTAGGGGCGGACCTGCGTGTCCGCCCCGAACCAGGGGGCACACTTAGGTGCGCCCCTACGTTTAGATAGCTGCTTTTTGAAGGCGAAATGGGCTGACAACTGACCACTGACTACTGGCTACTTAATCACCCGCCGCCGATGGGGGGAAAGAGGCCCAGGCGCTCGTCGCCCGTAAGCGTGAAGTCGGCTTCCCGGCGGCGGCCGTCCACCATGATGAGGGTCACTTCCCCGGGGGGCAGACCCAGCCTGGCGATCACCCGGGCCACCGTAGCGCCGGCAGGCACCTCCAGGGAGAGTCCCTCGTAGGGGTTATAGCCGGGGACGTACCGACGCAGGGTGGCGTTGAGGAAGATGGTAAGGGCCATGATCAAGTGAGCAGTGAGCAGGTCTTGATTATAATCCTGGTTTCCAAGCTCCAGCTTGGCGAAGAAACCCATAATGTCAGTAAGTTGCGCTTAATATAAAGATGTCCCCAAGCAGAGCTTGGGGTAAAATTTGCGTTCCCAAGCAGGAGCTTGGGAACGAGAAATAACTGCTTACTGCTTACTGCTCACTGCTTACTGCTCACCCCTACAAATCCCCCAGCACCTGGTCGATTTCCTGGTCGGTGAAGTCCCAGGTGGTGTTATGGGGCGGCAGTTTCTCTTTGGAGAACTCAGGCAGGCGGTCGTGGGCCTTGGTGAAGCCGGCGTCCTGGTTGAAGCTCAGTTCGTCGTGCAGCACCTGCCGGCCCAGGGCCCCCACGTCCGCGGTGGTGAGGCTCAAGCCGAAGCGGGCGTTGATCATGTCCACGATGCACTGCAGGGCCTCGGGGTGGTCCAGCGCCGGGAAGGCCACGAAGAGGCAGAGGCCGGTGGCGTCGATGGCCGCGGTGGCTATTTGCAGGTTCCGCGAGAGCTCGATGTTGCCTTCTTTCTTTAGGGGGTCGCCGGCGGCGCCGCATTTCAGGAGGTTGGTGGCCACCGCGTAGCCCGCGGTGTGGTCGCCCCCCATGGGGCTGGTGGCGTAGGTGAGACCCACGCCCTTTTCCGCCCGGGGGTCATAGGCCGGCAGGCCCTGGCCTTTGACCGCCGGCACCCGGTCCAGGCCCAGGGCCCGGCCGGTGAAGACCGAGCCGTTGCCGATGATCAGGCCCCAGGGGTCGCCGGTGGCCACCTTTTTCACCATCCGGATGGCCGCGGGGCCGTCGCCCCAAGGGATGACGCCCCCTTCCATCAGGACGCCCAGGGTGCAGCCCATCTCGATGGTGTCCAGGCCGAAGTCGTCGCACAGGCGATCGATCATGGCGATTTCGTCCAGGTTCTTGATAAGGGTGTTGGCGCCCAGGGCCCAGATGGTTTCGTACTCAAACCCCGAGGTCAGGTACTTGCCTTTGGCGTCGTGATAGGTCTGGGAGCACTGGATGAGGCAGCCCGGGTGGCAGCCCTCCTTGGTCTTGCCGCCCCGGGACTTGATGAACTCGGCCATGCGCTCGCCGCTGATATGCTCGGCGAACTCAAAGCGGCCGCCCCGGAAGTTTTTGGTGGGCAAGGCGCCTGCTTCGTTGACGATGTTGATGAGCACCGCGGTGCCGTAGGTGGGGAGGGCCTGGCCGGTCACCGGGTGCTCGGTGAGGTGCCTGGCCCACTTCCGGGCCGCGGCCTTGAATGCCTCGGGGGCGGCCAGGGCCACGCCGGGCGGAGCCCCCTTGTCATCCACCACCAGGGCCTTGAGTTTTTTGGAGCCCATCAGGGCCCCCAGCCCCCCCCGGCCCGCGGCCCGGGCGGGACGCCCCGCCGGGTCGGCGAAATTGATGCTGGCGGCGGTCAGCCTTTTCTCGCCGGCCTGGCCGATGCTCATCACTCCGACGCCCCGGCCGAATCGCTTGCGCAGCCTGGTCATGGTGCGGTAGTTCCCCAACCCCACGTACTCGTCCCCGGGGTAAAAATCGACCCCGTCCTGGGAGATCTTCACCAGAAAAAAGCCGTCCCCTGCTGCGGGCTTGCCTTCCAGCACCACGGCCGCGACCCCCAGGCGGGCCAGTTTCTGGGAAAGCGTTCCCCCCGAATTGCTTTCCTTGATGGTGCCGGTCAGGGGCGATTTTCCTCCCACGGAAATACGCCCGGAGCTGGCGGACGGGGTGCCGGTGAGGAGCCCCGGAGCCACCACCAGCTTGTTGGCCCCACTCAAGGGGTGGCAGGTGGGGTCCACTTCCCGGCGGATGAGGCGGGAAGTGAGCGCCCGGCCTCCCAGCCCGGCATATTCCGGGTGGACGTCTTGCCAGCGGTAACTCTGGTCGGCCATATTGAGGCGCAAAATCCTGGACATCGTTTTCTCCTTACGCGGTTCCGGTATTTTCGAGGCCCTGGGAAATGGCGAGAACAGAGGATAGCAAGAAGGGCTGATATGCCTTCATATACCCGAAAGGCGGACCCTGTCAACCGGGAATTGAGCCGCACCGCAGCCCTTCCAGGCGCTTCCAGCCCGATACTGGCTGCATCGTTTATTTAAATTTGTGCCGCAGTCTGGCGACCAGCAAGTCTGAGAGGTTTTTTCCCAGATTTTCCAGGAGGTGCAATATTTGGCAGCACAGACCCCGGTCCCCGCCAGCAAACAGGAATAAGCCAGGGTGTAAAGGAACCAGGCCTGAATGTTGCCCGGGGGGGCGCCAGGCAGCCGTGGAGCAGGTGCTGCATCCCGGGGTGGCCGGCCGGAAGGAATCCCGGCCCGAAGCCGGGCGGGAGTTGCATCGCCGGCTCATGGCGGCCCAGCGGTTTCAGCCCACCGCGGTCCCCCGGCGGATGGCCTCGGAGGTGATGCGGCCCAGTTCCTCCAGCTCCGCCTCCGTGATGCCCAAGGGCGGCATCAGGACGATGACGTCCCCCAGGGGCCGCAGGATGGCCCCAAGCTTTCGCGCCTCCAGGATCACCTTATGCCCGGTGCGGCTCTCCGGCGGAAACGGCTCCCGGGTCTCCTTATCCCGGACCAGCTCGAGACCCGCCATGAAGCCCCGCTGGCGCATGTCCCCCACATGGGGCTGCGCCGCCATTTCGGCCAGGCGCCGGCTCAGCAGCTCCACTTTGGGGGCCAGGCCCTCCAGCACCCGGTCCTGTTGGAAGATCTCCAGGCTGGCCAGCCCCACCGCCGCCGCCAGGGGGTTCCCGGTGTAGGTGTGGCCGTGGAAAAAGGCCTTGAAGGCGGCAAACTCGCCCAAAAAAGCCCGGTAAATCTCATCCGTGGCCAGGGTGGCGGCGAGAGGCAGGTACCCCCCGGTGATTCCTTTGGCCAGGCACATGAGGTCGGGGCTCACCTGCTCATGCTCGCAGGCGAACATCTTGCCGGTGCGGCCGAAGCCGGTGGCCACTTCGTCGGCGATGAGGAGGACCCCGTGGCGCCGGGTCACCTCCCT
>JBGPBR010000145.1:0-5469 GCA_041481325.1 Desulfobaccia bacterium | reverse complement strand
GAAGCCATAACCGGAAGCAGCATCAGACAAAGGGTCAAGGCTAAGGTCTTTTTCATTTTGTCCTCCATACTATCCCTAGTAAACAAGGGTCAGGTTGCGGGGTTAATAGGTTCGTCCCATGGTCTGTCTGGGTTATCTCTGAATCATCACCTCCTTCCCAGCAGGTATGGTCGCCTTCCTCCTTGATTTTCTAGTTTTCGCCCACCCAAGCCGATGAGGCCCAGCAGCCCGAGGCCCACAGGCAATCCGCCCCGGGCAAATGGACCACCGGCGAGTCCTCTTAACAGCTATGCATGTCGGCGGTGACGCCAAAAATTATTTATTATTTGGTGATTTTTAGATAATCCCGGGGGCGGGCGGCGCGAGCGCTTGGGGGGAGATTTTCCTCCCAACCGCCAGTGGCTTCCCATTCATCCCAAAGGACGATTTGAGCATCTAAAGATTTATCCCCGGTTTCCCGGGATGCTAAAGGGTGAGTCACAGGTCTCTTGGGACCGAAAAGATATAACAGCTTCTTCACCCGCCTGTGCCTCCCCCCAAAGATGGCAGCCGCGCCGGTAAATTTTCCATCCCTGGAAGCTATTTCAAAACCCCGGGGGAAATAAATGTCTTTCTCAGCGCGCCCCGAATCCAGGCCTTGCGGCAATCCAGACCCTTGACCGCGGTCAGGGTGACAGAAACCCCAGGTTTTGAAATCGCTTTAAGTGTTTGAACTTATGCAGCAGACTTAGCTGCGCCGTCTGGGAGGGAACTCTTCTCAGAGTTTTTGGGAACTCTTCACAGAGTTTAAGTTGAATTTCTCCTGTTGGTTCTGTCTAATAAATCACCTTTTGTATTATGTCAAGCTATTTTGTAAATTATTTTATTTTGGAAAGGCTTTGCGGTTCCCTGGATAAGTTTCTCTTAAAATTCCAGTTTTTTGTAAAACTGGCTCCGCGGCCACGCCGCAGCGGGATAAATCGGGCTGGGGATCAGGACGCTGGACGGGAACAAATTTGCAGTCGGTTCTGCGATATTAGAGAGAAATTGACGGACATGGGGGTTTTTAAAAGATCTTCAGGTCAGGGAAGTAAACCTTTTAGAGAAAAGAAGGGGTCTACGAATATTTTCCAGGAAATACCAGGGCGGATATGGGTCAGCCGCTGGGGCAGGTAGGGCTGAGAAGACTTTAACCGCGGCCGCACCGGCCGGACGCCGGTGCCGCCAAAATATCATGGAGGGATGGGGAAAGGAGCTTGAGGAGAGTTGGCGGACTTGTTGTCCCCAGCCCTCTCCTCAAGTTAATCCTACAGCACCCCTTTGGTGGACGGCACCCCCTGGGCCCGGGGTTCCGGCTGGGTGGCGGCGTCCAGGGCCCGGCCGGCGGCCTTGAAGATGGCCTCCACGATGTGGTGGGTGTTTTCGCCGTAGGGCACGGCGATGTGCAGGGTCATGCCGCCGTGCACCGTCACGGCCCGCCAGAACTCCTTTACCAGTTGGGGGTCCAGGGCGCAGCCCCCGGGCGGGTATTTCACCTCCAGGTGGAGAAAGGGGCGGTTGCTGAAGTCCACCGTCACCTGGGCCAAGGCCTCGTCCATGGGCACCCGGGACTCTCCATAGCGGCGGCAGCCCGGCCGGGCCTGGAGCGCCTCCCGGAAGGCGTGGCCCAGGCAGATGCCGATGTCCTCCACCGTGTGGTGCTGGTCCACTTCCAGATCCCCCTGGGCCGCGACCGAAAGGTCGAAGTAGCCGTGCGCCGCGAAGAGGGTCAACATGTGGTCCAGGAAAGGGATGCCGGTAGAGATGGCGGTCTGGCCCCGGCCGTCCAGTTCCAGTTCCAGTTCTACCTTCGTCTCTTTGGTGCGGCGATGAACCTTGCTCAAAGGCGCCATGGGTGATATTCTCCTTGGTATGAAACCGGTGTCGGCCGTCGGCTGCGGCTTTTGGCCAAGACCGGAGATTGGCGTCCGGAGTCATTTCCCACTAATTATAATAAAACTTTACCGGCAAACGGAGATAAATCTTTTATGGTAAAATATCGTCTAGAGCCTGGGGTGGCTACGGCGGTTGGCGGACGAGACAGCCGCCCCACCCAAGAGGTCATCTAGGGCCCGCCTGGGGCGCCGGTTTTGGCGCCTAAGACGCAACTACTGACACCCAAGCAGGAGGGTGGGGACACCTCTCGGTACGAAAATATGGGGCCGACGCGGCTGGCACCGAGGGCGTTTGGACCGCAACCAGAAATCAAGCAAGGAGCGGTGGATCGACAATATGAGCAAACAGCAGCAGCGGCCGCGATTTTTGCGGGCCATGGTTTTGTTTTGGGCGCTCGAGGCGGCCCTGGGATTATCAATGTGGGCGGCAGCCCCCGGGCTGGCGGCCGGGGGGGCGGCCGGGGGGGCGCCTCGGGTCTCCGTGGGGGAGACCGTCCATGATTTCGGCAAAGTGGTGGAAGACCAGGCCCTGAGCCACACGTTCGCCATTGACAACCAGGGCGGCCAGCCGCTTAAGATCGAGGAGGTGGACCCGGACTGCGCCTGCACCGCGGTGGACTACGACCGCAGCATCGCCCCCGGAGCCCAGGGGAAAATCACCCTCACCATCAAACCGTACTCGGTGATGCACCAGTTCAAAAAAGAAACCCGGGTGCGGTTCAATGACCCGGACCGCGGCCTGGTGGTTTTCGTCCTCAAGGGAGTAGCCCAGCCTTTCATCGAAATTCGGCCCAGCCACATTATCCGGTTCCGGGGGGCGCCGGGGGACAACCTCCAGGCCCAGGTGCGCTTCATTTCGCACCAGTCCGGCCCCTTCAAGATCACGGAGGTGCGCAATAATCTGCCGGACAAGGTTGAGGTGAATTTGCAGGCGGAAGAGCCGGACAAGGTCTACGTCCTGACCGTGAAGAACAAACGCCGGGAAGGCGGCGCCTACGGGGGGCTGGTGGAGCTGTTTACCAACTCCAAGGAGCGCCCCCGCCTCATTGTCCGGGTTTTTGGGGAGATTTATTTGCCTTCGGCCGGAAACCCGTAAAGCAGCATCTCATTGAGGAGGTGGCTGGCCAGGGTTCGGGCCGCGTCACCCAGTAGAATTTCCCTCTCCTTGGGGGCCGGCGGGCCCGGTTTCACCGGAGAGCTCAGGCTGATGCGGTCCTGGAAGGCAAACAGGGTTTCGGTACCCCGGGTGATGGCGCCGGAGACCAGCAGGTGGGCGGTGATCTTACCGGTGAGCCACCGGAAGGAGAGGCCGCTGAGGTCAACGTACTGTACGGTCCCCGCCAGGACCGCTTCCCCCCAGGGGGCGGTCTTGAGGCCGTTGGCCTGCCAGGCCCGGGATAATTCTTCCTGCAGCAGGGACTGAAAGGCCCCGGGCGCCATCCCCGGAGACTGCTCCACGGGGAAGGGCTGAATCACATAGGCGACCCGGGTCGGCTCGAAGTCCGGGGCGCGGTAAACCGCCTGCAAGTAGCGGCCCGGCGCCAGCGTCAGGTCCGCCGGCACCGCGGGCGCCAGCCGGGGCACACAACCACCCACCCAAACCATAGCCAGGGCCAGACAGAGGCCCAAGGAGGGTAGAAACTTTCTAGACCACATGGCCAACTGATTACCACAAACCGTTATCCGCTGCCAAATGATTTAACCGGGGTGTCGACCGAAGGAGGTTTTATGGCGACCGACGGCAAGATGACGTTATCGGTAATTAAGGCCGACGTGGGCGGCTGGGTGGGCCACAGCACCTGCCATCCGGGCCTGTCTCAAGGGCCGTTATTTCAACGTGCTCATCACCGACGCCTACGCGGCCGAGGCGCTGGTGCAGTGAGCAGGTTGCAGGGGTTGGCAACTTCAGCATGTAGGGTGCGCACTGCGCACCAAAATGAAGGCATTGATTACTGGGGGGCGCGGCGCATTTGCTAGATGAATGGAAACGGAAAACAGGAACTGAACCCTAACCCCTGGCCCCTGACCCCTGGATTATGGTAACATTCCGGAAAATTCTCCTGTGGACCTCGATACTGCTGGGCATCCTGCTTCTGGGCAGCCTGGGGTTTGTCTGGATCGAAGGCTGGAGCTTTTTCGACGGCCTCTACATGACGGTGACCACCCTGACCACCGTGGGGTACGGAGAGGTGCACCCCCTGGGCCGGGCCGGCAAGATTTACAACATGGGTCTGATCCTCGCCGGCATGGGGGTCATGCTCTACATCGTGGGCTCCCTGGCGCGAGTGCTGATCGAAGGCGAAATCCGGGAAGTCCTGGGGAAGCGCAAATTGCTGACGCGGATCAAGAAGCTCCATGACCATTACATCATCTGCGGCTTCGGCCGCATCGGGGAAATCATCGCCCGACAGTTGCAGGAGCGGGGCATTCCCCTGGTGGTGGTGGAAAACAACCCGGAGAACCTCTCCCGCCTGGCAGAGGGCGGCTATTATGCAGTGGCCGGTGACGCCACCCGGGAAGAGGTCCTGCTGGAGGCCGGCATCGAGCGGGCCCGGGGCCTGGTGGCGGTGGTGCACTCCGACGCCTCCAACGTCTATATCGTCCTCACCGCCCGCAGCCTCAATCCCAAGCTCTACATCGTGGCCCGGGCCGAAGAAGCGGGGGCCGAACAAAAACTGAGGCGGGCCGGGGCCGACAGGGTGGAGTCGCCTTACGAAATCGGCGGCCGGAAGATGGCCCACACCATCATGCGACCCACGGTGACCACCTTCCTGGAGCTGACCATGAAGGAAGGGGTGGACTTGACCATGGAGGAAACCGGGGTGGCGGCCAACTCCCCGCTTATCGGGCTGGCCCTCAAAGACACCGGCATCCGCCGGGACCTGGACCTGATCGTGGTGGCCATCAAGCGGGCCGACGGCCAGATGCTCTATAATCCGGCCCCGCATGCGCCAATCCAGGCCGGCGACACCCTGGTGGTCCTGGGGATGCGCCAGAACCTGGACGCCTTGGAGAAGTTGGTGGGGTAAAAAAAAAGCTGTCAGCTTTCAGCCAAATAAAAAAAGGGTGGGCACGGCCCACCGAAATAAAGAAAACGGTGCCCAAGCAGAGCTTGGGCTGAAATTTGCGTTCCTAAGCAAGAGCTTGGGGACGAGGTTAAACTTGAGCATAGTTTAAGCTGAAAGCTGACCGCTGAAGGCTGAAAGCTATTCCAGGAGGACGCCATGACGCAGACAACCATCGGCCGCGGGGTCAGCATCACCTTTCTGGGCCATGCGGCTTTCAAACTGACGGACGGCAAGATCAACGTCCTCATCGACCCTTGGCTCAGCAACCCGCTCCTCAACACCCCGGTGGACCGGGTAGGCAAGGTGGACCTCATCCTGGTGACCCACGGCCACGGGGACCACTTGGGCGACACCGTGGCGGTGGCGCGGGCGACCGGGGCCACGGTGGTGGCCATCCACGAACTTTCGGTCATCCTGGCGAACCAGGGGGTCGAAAGAGTCATCGGCATGAACAAGGGGGGCACGGTGCCCTTCTACGGCCTTAACGT
>JBGPBR010000144.1:0-5486 GCA_041481325.1 Desulfobaccia bacterium | reverse complement strand
GCATGATGAACGCTATCGGCATCGGCATGCGCCCCGGCAGCGACACCAGCCACCTGGCCATCCTGGGCTACGACCTCGACAAGTACTACACCGGCCGGGGCACCATCGAGGTGGCCGGCCTGGGGATGGTCCTGGAGGCCGGCGATGTGGCCCTGCGGGGCAACCTCGGCACCGTGGACGAGAGCCTGGTGGTCACCGACCGCCGGGCCGGGCGCATCACCGACACCGGGCCCTTCGTGGCCGACCTCAACGGCATGACCTACGCCGGCATCCAACTGCTGGTCAAGCCCGGCACCGGACACCGGGCCGGCGTCATCCTCCGGGGGCCGGGGCTCTCCAGCCGCATCAGCGACAACGACCCCCACGAAGTGGGCGTCCCGATTCACGAAGTGCACCCCCTGGACGACTCCAAAGAAGCCGCCTTCACCGCCAAGGTCCTGAACCACTTCCTGGGTGAGGCCCACAAGGTCCTCGCGGCCAATCCCCTGAACCGGGAGCGGGTCCAACAGGGGCAGCCTCCGGCCAACTACCTGCTGGCCCGGGGCGCGGGGTACTACAAGGAGATCGTCAAGTTCGAGCAGCGCTACGGCCTGCACCCCTGCACCATCGCCGGCGGCGGCCTCTACAAGGGCATCGGCGCCTTCACCGGCATGGACGTCCTCAAAGTCCCAGGGGCCACGGGGCTCCCCGACACCGACATCGCCGCCAAGTTTAAGGCCGCCCTGGCGGCGCTTGCCGGGGCCTACGACTTCGCCTTCGTGCACGTCAAGGCCGCGGACACCTTCGGGGAAGACGGTGACTTTCAGGGCAAGATGGAGTTCATCAACCGCATCGATGCGGCCGCGGGCCTGCTCCTGGACGCCCCCTGCCTGCTGGCGGTCACCGCGGACCACTCCACCCCCTGCGCCCTGAAACGCCACTCCGGGGACCCGGTGCCCCTGATGATGGTGGGGAACGGCCTGGTGCGAACCGACGACGTCAAGCAGTTCGGCGAGCGCCCCTGCGCCAAAGGCGCCGTGGGCCGCCTGCTCGGCCTCCAGGTCATGCCGGAGATCATCAACCTGCTGGGCCTGTCCAAGCTGATCGGTGATTAATGACGGTGCGGGAGCCAGGGCCTGCGGCCCTACGCTCCCGCCCCAACCCTATTGGGGGAATTTTTGCAGGGATGGCCGGGGGAGATAGTGGCCAGTGGTCAGTAGCCAGTAGCCAGAGAAAAACAACTGATCACTGACTGCTGGCAACTGGCTACTAAATTCCCCGCCCTCCCCTCAAACTCACTCCCCCACCCCCGGAGCAGGAGGGGTAAACTCTTTTTCAGCCATGCGTTGACTCGGAAGCCCAGGTTGGGCCTTTTCATTAACTTTCTAATGAAAGTTAATGAATAATGTAAATTAGTTAATTGACATTTGTTCAAAATCGTGCGCATAGTGGCTTCCCAGAGAAAGCCAAACCCATCGCAAGGTGGGGACGGAAAGCCACGGGTCTTAGATTAAGATAGCCGGGTTGCCAGGAATGTGGCAGCGCGGCTTTTTTTTTCGCATGCCTAATCTCCGGATACGTTCATAGGAGGAGACAAATGAAAAAGATTTCTATAGTTATCTTGTGCATTTCGTCCTTGCTATTTTCCTTACCAGCATTAGCCGTTACCATTGATTTTGAAACATTACCTGATCTATCTCCGGTAAATGATTTCTATTCGGCTCTCGGAGTACATTTCCAAAATTCTATCTCCTTAACGGCCGGTTTCTCTCTCAATGAGATTGACTACCCCCCCAGTAGCGGCGTGATGGCCATTGGAGATGATAATGCCCCAATAAGAATTACTTTCGATAACCCCGCTTCAAATATCTTTGCTAATTTTACGTATGGTTCCAAATTGACTTTTACGGTCTTTGATGATCATGGTTCTTTGATAGGTTCCTATACCAACCCGGCTTTCTCAAACTTAGGCAGCACAGAGATTATTTCTCTGGGTTTCTCTGGAGTTGGTTCTCTAATAATTGCAGGGGAAGTAAATAACTCATTTATAATGGATGACTTTTCTTTCGTGCCTATTCCTCCCGCAGTTATTCTATTTGGGAGCGGTCTCGGCATCCTGGCACTTTATCGACGGAAGAGCCGCCCTTGATTTGTAACCAAGATACCCAGAAAACAGAAGGGAAATGAAAATGAAAAAGTTAAATCTAAATATCATCGTAATCTTTTCTGTCATTTTCATTCTCATAGGCACTGCATTTGCCGACCGCGGCGTCTTCAACGCCAAGGTCACTCCTGATGAAATGCTTATCACGGACAGCCCCAAGAACATAAAGATCACCGCAGAAATCGGATCCGAGAACTTTTATATATCTTCTGTGCAGGTTTATCGGACGACTGCAAGCGGACAGCCCATTGGCTTGCTATGTAAGATGTACGACGACGGGACCCAAGGAGACGAGAAGGCTGCAGATACCATATTTACAGGACAATTCTCACTTAATCAACCAACCCCAGAAAGTTATTATGTCAGAGTAACCGCGGTTTACCGGGGATACCGGAATCGCTATATGAGTCCGGTCTTGGAAGTCAAGGTGTATGAACCTATTCCCTACCAAATGTTTGAAGATGCTAATGAGACTGTCCAAAATCTGAACCAAAGTTTTTTCGATTATTTGGGGCAGAATATGGATCTGGACTCGGCGAGACAATTGGTATTGCAGAATGCCAGGAATAATCCGGACATCACCGAGGCATCCCTCCATGGCAACACCCTCTTTATCAACTATGCCAACCGGATTAGCTGTATTGCATTGCTCGATGACCCTAATATTCAGACTGACGGCGGAAGTGCACTGGATATTAAAGCCATGCCCGGGGTTGGGTGGTTCAAATCGATCTTCGGTCTTCTGCTTAGGCTCTTCCTGGACGCACCTCCAGCAAACGCTGGCGAACCTCAAGTACACGCTGACGCACCTCTCCCGGACAATCTGCGCTCTCCCGGGAACAATAAGTTGCTGCTCTTCGTCCGGGTTATACCAGGGCAGACCCCCCCCCTAGTGCTAAGCGCCAAAACCTAATCGTGGACCATGCCCAGTGGCGGTTCGGCCTCGCGGCCTGGATGGACTTTGATCCTAAACCGCCGGTCATAATGGCGGATGCCAATGCTTCCTTGGATGTGGTCAAAACCTGGGGGGATTACGGGACCGTCATCATCCATACCCATGGAGCGGCTATTGATCAAGGTGAAAGTGTTGCGATATGTTTGATTGTTGGCACCCCGTATACTATTGAAAATATATTCAGATATCAGCTTGATTTTGTCACGCGGAGAATAGGATTAGCACCCACGCTGGGAAAGATTTTTATTTATCCGTCATTTGTTAGGTACCACTGCAAGGCCATGAACAACACCTTTTTCTATCTCGGCGCCTGCCATAGCCTCGAGACCAGTTCCCTGTGGGATGTCCTGATGGGCAAGGGGGCCAAGGTTGCGTTCGGCTGGAGCAAAAAGGTGCAGACTTCCTTCAACCTAGAAAAATTCCAGGAATTGACCACCCCCATGCTACCTACTGACACCATCACCTCACCCCTCACGGCTAAACAGGCTTACGACGCCATAGCCGACAAGGTCGATGATGATTATCCTGGTGTGGGAGCCGTTTTCAGCATGAGAACTGCGGGGGATGAGTGGAATAACTTTACCTTCGTCGCAGGCGGGATTATCAACGGCGGCTTCGAAACCGGAGACTTCACGGGCTGGGTGACCGGGGGCGACTATAACTGCCGGAACGTCTACGAGGCCAACAAGCATGGGGGCGCCAAGGCCGCGTCCATGGGCCGCTGGAACAACGACTACCATGGCCAAGACCCCACTTTTGAGCCCCTTGGTTATGAATGGATCTACCAGGATTTTGTGGTGCCGCCGCAGGCTACCTACTTGAAGTTTTACTGGTGGATGGAAACCTGGGACACTGCGGTTTGGGATTGGTTTGACGCCGCCATCAAGGATACCAACGGGAATACGCTCATCAGCATCTTGAGCAAGGCCGGGAAGCCGGGCTCAGACTACGGTGAGTACTGGACCACCCAGATGGCGGACGGCGGCTCGGGCTGGCGAGAACAAACGGCGAATATTTCCGCCTACCGGGGCCAAACAATCAGGATCTACTTCGCCCAGAGGCTGGACGGTTACGGGGACCAGCAGAGGGTGTATATTGACGATGTGACCTTGGAATAAAATACCCCCAAACCCACTGTTTCAATAAATTAACTGGCAGGGTCAACCTATGGCCCTGCCTTTTTTGTGGCCGACTGAATAGTAGGAATGGTTGATACCTTGCCATTATCAACACCCGAGGTTCACGATATCAAAAAGTTTCATTAACTTTCCCCCAAAAGTTAATGAATTTTAATTTATGAATTATGCCGCGGGAAAGGCAGATCAGGAATAAAAAAGGCGGCCCTCAGGCCGCCTTTTTTATTCCTTTTTAGTTATTTGGAAGTCCGGAACCCGGAACGGGCAAGCTGCCCGCCTCCGGCATCCTCCCTTTCCAACCCCTTAAGGGGTTGGGGGAGGGAGTTTGAGGGAGGATTGTAAGTGGGCCGTCGGCCCCTGGCCCCCTCCCTCAAGAAATCGCGGCCAAAACGTTCTTACCGGTAGCCGCCCCGGCCGCCGCCGCGGCCGCCGCCGCCGCCGCCATAGCCGCCGCCCCGGCCGCCGCCGCCGCCGCCAAAGGATTTCTGCTGCGGCCTGGCTTCGTTCACCGCCAGGGCCCGTCCTTCAATATTTTTGCCGTTCAGCATGGAAATGGCCTTCTGGCCGTCCGCCTTGGTTTCCATCTCCACAAAGCCGAACCCCCGGGGCTGGCCCGTCTGCCGGTCGGTGATGATCTTGGCCGACGCCACTTGGCCCGCCTCGGTGAACAATTCTCTCAACTGGTCTTCGGTCATCTCGTAGGGCAGGTTGCCCACATACAATTTTATGCTCATGTCTTCTCCATGTTAAGGTTGCCGGCAGGCTTCCCCTCCGGCAGGTCGGTCTCTCAGGACCTCTAGGAAACTTCCTCTGCCGCGGCCGGGGTCTCTTCCGGCAGCGGGGTCTGGGCTTTGCCCTGGCGACGTTTCATCTTCTCTTCGTTTTTCTGCTTCCGCGCGATCTCTTTGGTGCGCTTTTCCCAGCCGTAACGGTTTCGGGCCAATATGTTACCTCTCTAAGGGGTTAAGGCGCCGGGACCCCGGGGTTTGTGGCCGCCGGGTCCCGGCCTTAAGGCTTGGCGCCTTACAGTTTCACGACGTTCTGGGCCTGGTCGCCTTTGGGGCCCTTGACCACCTCGAACTCCACTTCCTGGTCTTCCGCCAGGGAGCGGAAGCCGGCGCCCTGGATGGCACTGTGATGCACGAACACATCGGGGCCGTCTTCCCGGGAAATAAAGCCGAAACCCTTGGAGTCGTTAAACCATTTTACTTTACCGGTAACCTTCATTGGAAAAAACCTCCTGCAAAAAGCT
>JBGPBR010000143.1:0-5543 GCA_041481325.1 Desulfobaccia bacterium | reverse complement strand
GCCATGCTGAGCCCGGAGCTCAAGGCCCGTACCTTCGTGCTCAACGGGGTCTCCAAGGCCTACGCCATGACCGGCTGGCGCATCGGCTACATGGCGGGCCCGGCGGCGTTTGTCTCGGCGGCTACCAACCTCCAGAGCCAGAGCACCTCCAACCCCACCTCCATCTCCCAGAAGGCGGCGGTGGAGGCGCTCAGAGGCCCCCAGGCGGCGCTGGCGGCCATGGTGGCGGAGTTTGCCTGGCGCCGGGACGACATCTACCGCCGGGTGCTGGAGATTCCCGGGGCCACCACCCCCAAGCCCGGGGGGGCGTTTTACATCTTTCCCAATTTTTCGGCGTACTACGACCGCATGAAGCCGGCCGCCGGGCAGTCCCACTCCCAGGCCCTGGCCGCCTACCTCCTGGAAGAGGCCCGGGTGGCCGCGGTGCCGGGGGCCGAATTCGGGGCAGACAACTGCCTCAGGTTTTCCTATGCCACCTCCCGGGAGCGCATCGCCACCGGGTTGGACCGCATCAGGGAGGCCTTGCAGAAGTTGGGGAAATAGAGGCGGGGAAAAAAGGAAAGCGCGGCCGACTCTCAGTTCGTGCCGCGCTGCCCGTTCAACGCCAGATTAACGGCCGGCCGCTTGGCGCTTGGAAGCCTTGAGCGGATTGATCTTCTGGGCGGTTTCCTGTTTGGCGTTCTTCACGTGAGTGGCCAGGTTGCAGGCCCCCCGGCGCCACTTGGCGGCGGGATCCGGGAAGGAAACGCAGTAGGTGCTGCCGTTGGACCCCAACGTGCGCTCGCAGCCGTTGCAATCCTCCACCACCGTCTTGCAGCCACCGCCATTGAACGAACAGCCTTTTTTGGACATGAAGGTGCAGTCTACTCCTGGTTTGACGCTTTCACAGTGCATGGCCGTAGCCCTCCTTGAGATTCAAAATCTTTTATTTATATACTTTATCTTACAAGATTGTCAAGTTTTAAAATGGGTTTTTAAGAAAAAATCTTCCTCCCCACCCCGAGGTTTCCCGGGTCTCACCCCGGCGGGATCCGGCGCGGCGGGGGTACGGACTGCCTCGGGCCGCGGTCCTACACATCCCCAGAAATTTTTCAGGACAGTCGCGCCTGAATCTTTGGCTCACTCCAGACCCAGAGAAATCGTCGGTAGACCGGGGTTTGAACCCGCCCCTATCGCCCCGGCGAGACGCCTAGGCCACCAATTCCACCAAAATTTCAGGATTAGATATGGAGCCTGGGGACCGCGGGCATCACCGTAGGCCTAACACCTCGTCATTGACAGGGTTGGCTCGATGCTTATTTTAAAGGCAACTTCGACCAAAGGGGCTTTATGACCAAAAAAGATCTCACCGCCTACCTGGGGAAAAGGGATTTCCGCCACACCCCGGAGCCCAGCGGCGCCGGCAAATGGGTCTCACAAGAGCCCATCTTCGTGATCCAGAAGCATGACGCCTCCCGCCTTCATTACGATTTTCGCCTGGAAGTGGACGGGGTCCTCAAGTCCTGGGCCATCCCCAAGGGGCCGTCCACCGACCCCCGGGAGAAGAGATTGGCCGTGCCCACCGAGGACCACCCCCTGGAATACGCCGGGTTTGAGGGGGTCATTCCCGCAGGCGAGTATGGCGACGGCACGGTGCTGGTCTGGGACACGGGGCCTTACCGCAACCTGACGGAGAAAAAGGGGGTCCCCATCCCCATGGCCCAGGCGGTGGAGCACGGCCACGTCAAGGTGTGGCTGGAGGGCAAGAAACTCCGGGGCGGCTATGCCCTCACCCGCTTTAAAACAGGCAAGGACGAGGCCTGGCTGCTGGTGAAGGCGGACGATGAGGAGGCCGGCGCCGGCCGCGACCCCCTGAGTTCGGAGCCGGCTTCGGCCCTGAGCGGCCGCAGCCTGGAGGAGATTGCCGCCGGCAAGCCCTGAAGAGGTTGGCGGGGCGGGCCGTAATTGGTAAAGTCGTTATAAGCATTGCCAAAAGTCCCTTCCCTTTTTCCCTTCGCCTTGCAGGGAGAGGTCGGGGTGAGGGGGGCAGAAGGAAAAACTTGCGGCAACCGCGATCAGTCGATTATTACCCCAAGCCGAAAACCGACAACCATATTATGGACCTGGTAACGGCCCTCCTGGACCCCGCAGCCTATCCCGAGGCCACCGCTACGGTGGAGCTCGTCCAGACCCACATCTCCTGGGTGTTCCTGACGGCGCCCTTCGCCTACAAGATGAAAAAGCCGGTGGACCTGGGCTTTTTGAACTTCACCACCTTGCGCCGGCGCCACCATTATCTCAACGAGGAACTGGTCCTGAACCGGCGCCTGTGCCCCGAGATCTATCTGGAGGTCTTGCCCGTTACCGCGCCCCGGGGCCGGGTGCGGGTGGGCGGCCAGGGACAGCCGGTGGACTATGCCCTGAAGATGGTGCGGCTGCCCCAGGACCGCATGATGGACGAAGTGGCGGACCGGGGAGAGCTCAGGCGCGAGCACCTGGACCGCATCATCGACACTCTGGTACCGTTTTACGAACAAGCGGCCACCGGCCCCAGGATCAACAAGTTCGGGGAGCCCGCGGTAATCGCCTACAACCACGAAGAGAACTTCGCCCGCACTGAGCCCCTGGTGGGCCTCATGCTGTCCCGGGAAAGGTTCGAGGCAATCCGCTCCTTCGCCCGGTCCTTCCTGAGCCGCAGGCGGGACCTGTTCCTCAGGCGCATCCGGGACGGCCGCATCCGGGACGGCCACGGCGACCTGCACCTGAAAAATATCTGCCTGGCGGATCGGGTCTACGTCTTTGATTGCATTGAATTTAACCCCCGGTTCAGATATGGTGATGTGGCGGCGGACATCGATTTTCTGGCCATGGACCTGGACTTCCACGGCCTCCGGGAGCTGAGCCGCCACTTTGTGGAACGGTTCGCCTCGGCCTCCGGGGACCGGGAATTGCTGGGGCTGCTGGATTTTTACAAGTGCTACCGGGCCTGCGTCCGGGGCAAGATCAACGCCTTTGTGGCCCAGGACCCGGAGCAGCCTCCCCAGGCCCGGCAGCAGGCCCTGGTGCTGGCCAAGGCGTACTTCGCCCTGGCCGGGACCTACGCCGAGGAGGGGGCCCGGTGGGCCGCCTAAAAGACTGATGAAATAATTTTAGGGGAGGGCTCTGGGACTTTTTCATTTTTTCATAAAGGCCCCCGCCCTCCCCTGAGACCCCTCCCATCCCCCCAAAATGGGGAAAAAGAGGCTGGGTGGCAACATCCCATATTATGAATCGGGAAAGCGAATTTTCCCAACCGCCCCTGGTGGTGGTGATTTTTGGGCTCATGGGCACCGGCAAGACCACCCTGGCCCGGGCCCTGGGGGAGAAGTTGGGCCTGGCGGTCATCCACAGCGACGCGGTGCGGAAAACCCTGGCCGGCATGGCCCCCACCGACAAGGCCCCGGTGGAATTTGGCCACGGCATCTATGCCGAAGACTTCTCGGCCCGCACTTATGGGGAGATGCACCGCCAGGCCGCAGCGCACCTGGCCGCGGGCCGCAGCGTCATCCTGGACGCCTCTTACAAGCGGGCCCGGGAAAGGGAGCTGGTGCGGGAGATGGCCAGGGAGTGCGGGGCCCGGTTGGCCTTCGTCTACCTGGAATGCGCCCTCCCGGTGGTCCGGGAGCGCCTGGGGATGCGTCTCACCGATCCGACGGCCATCTCGGACGGCCGGGTGGAGTTACTTTCGGCCCAGGCCCGGGACTTCGACCCCCTGGGGCCCGGGGACCGGCCGTTGCTGCGCCTCAACACCGGCCGGGAACTGGACCTGGTTATGAGTGAACTCAAAGGTTTTGTCGAATTGCTGGCGCAGGCGAAGGCCTGAGGCTGCCAAGATTATTTTTCTGAGCGTACCTCGTTATCAGAGGACTTTTTGAGGAAAAGTAAATGCAACCCGAAGAAGTGATTCAAAAGGTGAAGGAAAGAGCCAAAAACAACTTCAGGACCGGGCTGAACTGAGCGGAGGGCGTCTTTGAGGCGGTCCTGTCTCAAATCGACACCGGCTTGCCCCAGGCGACCATGTGCGTCATGACCGGTTTCGGCGGGGGCGGGGGCCTGTTCGGCGACACCTGCGGCGCCCCGGCGGCCCTGGGCGCGGTTTACGGCCGCCGGGATGTCCCCGGCAGCCCCAAGGCTTCTAAGGAGGAAATGGATGGAGAGCCCGGGCTTTACCGGCTCTTCAACCGGTTGCCCAACGAGTTCAAACAGCGGTTCGGCAGCACCCAGTGCCGCCTGCTCACCGCCCAGTGGCGCAAGACCTGGCTTTGCAAGGATCACCTCCTCTTTTGCCGCAACCTGGTGCTGGAGATGGCCGGCCTTGCCGCGGAGATGTCGGTCCCCAAGGACCTGGCCTGCTGGGGCTCGGCGCCTTTTGGCGTCACCCACCCTTGACAAAGTTCTTGGTGCGGGATAAGAATATACCGACCGGTTGGTATATTCCACGCCCAAGGTTTTAGGATGGCCACCAAGGGAGACCTGACCCGCCAGAAGATCATCGCAAAATCAATGCAGATCTTCTCGGTCAAGGGCTACTTCAATACCTCCATAGATGCCATCGCTACCGCCGCCGGCCTCACCAAGGGTGGGCTTTACGGCCATTTTCGCAACAAGCAGGAAATCTGGTATGCCGTCTATGAGGCCTGCGTCAGGATTTGGAAAGGTGTGGCTTTCCAGGGGGTGCGGGAGGTCTCCGACCCGCTGGCGCGGCTGGAAAAGGTCATTGAAAACAGCATGAAAAATTACCTGGGCGCCGGGGTTTTTGAGGGAGGCTGTTTTTTACTCAATTCCCTGGTGGAACTCGCCGGCCAGGCCCCCACCATGAGCAACCACGTCCTGGAAGGGTTTAAGGGATTCTCTGAATTATTGCGCCAGTGGCTGGAAGATGCGGCCCAGCAAGGAATGTTGCGGGAAGGGCTGAATCTGGGGGAGGTTGCCGATTTTATCGTGATTGCGCTGAATGGGGCTGCTCCCCTGTATGCTTCAAGCAAGGACCCTGCCGTCTGGCGGGGAACCCTGACCCAACTGCATTTTTATATTAAGTGCTTGCAGAAACCAGGCTAACCCCTGCATCTATGGTTCGGCAAAAAAATAAAGGAGATGGCGTCATGAGCTACACCAATGTTCTGGTGGCAAAAAGGGATAAAATCGGCTTCATCACCCTGAACCGCCCGCAAGCGATGAACACCTTCAACGTCCCCTTTGCCCGGGAGCTCAACGATGCCCTCCGGGAAATGGAGAATGATGCCCAGGTGCGGGTGGTGGTGATCGATGCCAATGGCAAACATTTCTCCACGGGAATTTCCCTGGACGAATTCAAGGGGAAAACCAGCCAGGAGTATCGCGAGTTTATTCGCTTGATGGATGAGCACAACCACACCATTGCCGAGATGAAGAAGCCGGTGATTGCCTCGGTCAAAGGCTATGCCCTGGCCAACGGCGCCGGGTTGTCATTTGCCTGTGACCTGACGGTGGCCGCGGAGGACGCCAAATTCGGGACCACCGCCATCAACGTCGGCCTCATCTGTCTC
>JBGPBR010000142.1:0-5545 GCA_041481325.1 Desulfobaccia bacterium | reverse complement strand
GAACCGGATTATCTGCCGGGACTGGAGCCAGTATGACGGCCACCACACCGTCTTCCAACCGCGTCAGTTCACGCCCTATGAACTGCAGATGGAAACCACCCGGGCCATGAAGAAGTTCTACAGCTGGCCTTCGGTGTTCAAGCGCCTGATCGCCCGGGACCTGTTTTTCGCCAAGATGAAGGCTTACGGCCGCATCATCCTGTGGAAGGCCACCCTGAAGCGGAACCGGCACTTCCAGCAGCTCAATGAGCAGCTCTTCGAGCGGGCCAGGCAACTGCGCCAGTGGCTGCCGGGGGGGAGCCGCGCCGCCCGGGTGGGCATCCCCGCGGATATCTGGAACCTCTGCACCTGGGAGAAAGGGCCCAGGGAATTCCTGTTGCGGTTCCTGGAACGCCTGGGAGTGGAAGTGGTGCAGGAAGGCACGGCCGACAAGGCCGAGGGCAGCCCGGTGCCGGCCTTACAGGCGGTGCAGGCCGAAATCGCCCGGTTGCAGGAGCGGGCAGACCTGGTGCTGCTCCCCATGTGGCGCGGCCTGGAGGGCGCAGCCCAGAAGATCAAGGACCTGCGCCAGGAGTTCGCCCAGGACCGGCTGCTGCCCCTGGAGTTCAGCCGGGAGTCCTTCTACAACGCCTGCATGGAACTGGGCCTGTGCTTCCAGAAAAAGATGAAGCGCATCCGCCGCATCTACTTCCAGACCCTGGCGGAAGTGGGCGCCGAGATTTAAAATTAATTTTTTGGGAGAGGGGCCAGGGGCCGACGGCCACTTACAATCCCTCTCCCAAACCCTCTCCCCCAACCCCCGAAAGAAAATCGGGATAAGCCGGCCCGTTGGTTCGGCTTATCCCGATTTTTTTCTGGTCCCCATCTCCTGCTTGGGGACGCCCTTGCCCCTTTAATTTTACCGTGAAAGTCCCGCCCATCCCAAGACAATAAAGCGCCGTGCGCCTCCTACAATAAACTTTTCAGACCAAGAGTTGGGAACCAGCAGGAAAAGCTTAAAATTTATGGGATTGGGGATGGGGGTTCGGGGGAGGGGGTAAGGGCACTTACGAAAAAGCCCTTAGCCCCCTCCCCCGAAAACTTTACCCCTCCCCCTCCTTTCCCGGCTCCAAGCCGTAGGCCTTGAGTTTGCGGTAGAGGTGGGAGCGTTCCAGGCCGATCTTTTCGGCCAGGAGGCTGACGTTGCCCCGGCATTCCGCCAGTTGGCGGCGCAGGAACTGCTTTTCGAACAGGGCCCGGGCCTCCCGGAAGGAGGGCACCTTGAGGAAGGGGTCCATGGCCTCCAGGTCCGCGCCCCCTTCAGGGGCGGACCCGGAACCCGCATCGACCACGCCCGCCTCCTGACCCAGGGCCAGGGAGAGGTCGGCGGCGTCGATGACCGCCCCGGGGCTGAGGATCGCCAGGCGCCAGACGTAGTTCTTCAGCTCCCGGACGTTGCCCGGCCAGGGGAGGGCGGCCAGGCGTTTCAGGGCCCGGTCGCTGAAGGTCTTGGGGGCCAGGTCGTTTTCCCGGGCCAGTTCCTTGAGGAAGTGGGCCGCCAGGAGAGGGATGTCCTCCCGCCGCTCCCGCAGGGGCGGCACTTGCAGGGGAATGACGTTGATGCGGTGGTAGAGGTCTTCCCGGAAATTCCCTTTGGCGATCTCTTCTTCCAGGTTCTTGTTGGTGGCGGCCACCACCCGGACGTCCA
This sequence comes from Desulfobaccia bacterium, assembly GCA_041481325.1. GTDB lineage: Bacteria > Desulfobacterota > Desulfobaccia > Desulfobaccales > 0-14-0-80-60-11 > DASWLF01. The sequence continues at coordinate 3,858 of JBGPBR010000142.1, read as the reverse complement.
CCTGGATGGGGCGGCCGCCCCCCACCCGCTCGAAGCGCTGCTCTTCCAGGATCCGGAGAATCTTGGCCTGGGTCTTCAGGCTCATGTCGCCGATTTCATCCAGGAACAGGGTGCCTTCGTGGGCCAGGTCGAATTTACCCCGGCGGCGGGTGGTGGCCCCGGTGAAGGCCCCCTTTTCGTGGCCGAAGAGTTCGCTTTCGATGAGCTCCTCGGGGATGGCGGCGCAATTGACCTCCACGAAGGACTTATAGGCCCGGCGGCTCAAGGCGTGGATGGCCCGGGCCACCAGTTCCTTACCGGAGCCGTTTTCCCCGGAGATGAGCACCGAGGCGTTGGTGGGGGCCACGATGCGCAACTGCTCCCTGAGCTTGCGGATGGGGTCGCTCTCCCCGATGATCTCCCGCGCCGGCGCGGTCTGCTGGCGCAGGCGACGGTTTTCTTCGGACAGCCGGGCCATCTCCAGGGCGTTGCGCACCGTCAGGAGGATCTTGTCGGCGTGGGGCGGCTTTTCGATGAAGTCGTAGGCCCCCAGGCGGGTGGCCTTCACCGCGTTTTCCACCGAGCCGTAGGCGGAGATCATGACCACCGGCAGGGCGGGGAACTGCCGCTTGAGGCGCTCCAGGACCTCCAGGCCGTCCATGCCGGGCAGGGCGATGTCCAGGAACACCAGGTCGGGGAGGTCCTCCCCCAGGCGTTTCAGGGCGGTCTCGCCGTCCGGGGCGGTGAGGACCTCGAAGCCCTCGTCCTGCAGGATGCCGGAGACCGCCTGCAGGATCTGGGGTTCGTCGTCAACAACTAGCAGCGTCGCCGTCATACAAGGCCTTGTGCATGGGAATTTCAATGATAAAGCGGGCCCCCCGGGGGAGGTTGTCTTCCACCCGGATGTGGCCCTGATGGTCCGCCACGATGGAATTGACGATGGCCAGACCCAGGCCGGTGCCGCCCCGGGTGGTGGAGAAGTAGGGCTCGAAGATGCGTACCTTGTCCCGGTCCGGCACCCCGCGGCCGGTGTCGCTGACGGTGAGCTCCACCCGGTCCTGGTCCGCATCGCCCTTGAGCGCCACGCTGATCTGGCCCGGGCCGGCGATGGAGGCCAGGGCGTTGTCCAGGAGGTTGAGGAGCAGGCGTTTCACCTGTTCCCGGTCCAGCAAGATGGGCTCGAGTTCGGGGTCGGGATGAAATTCCACCGTGATGCGAGGCTGGACCTCCCGGTAGAGCAGCAAGGTCTCCTGCACCAGGGCGTTAAGGTCCTGGGGGGCCAGGTTCAGGTGGGGGAGCCGGGCGAACCGGGAGAATTCGTTCACCAGGTTCTTGAGCCCATCCACCTGATCGACGATGATCTGGGTGCATTCCTCGAAGATCTTGCCGTCCTCCCCCAGGCGCCCTTGGTAGCGCCGCTGCAGGCGTTGGGCCGCCAGCTTGATGGGGGTGAGGGGATTTTTCACTTCGTGGGCGATCCTGCGGGCCACCTCCCGCCAGGCGGCCAGGCGCTGGGCCCGCTCCAGTTCGGTCAAATCCTCAAACACCAATACCACCCCCAGATCCCGGCCGGCTTCGTCTTTGAGCACCGTGGGCTTGAGCAGGAGATACAGGGTCTGGTCCGGCAGGGTTAGATGCAGGGGCTTTTCCACCGTCCCCCGGGGGGAGCGGCGGGCCTCGGCCACCACTTCGGCCAGGCGCTGGTATTCGGCCGGCGGCAACAAAGCCCGGCTGTCCTGACTCAGCACGTCCTCCCGTTTTAGGCGCAGCATCTGGACCGCGGAATCGTTGATGATGGTGACCCGGCCGGCGGCGTCCAGCCCGATGACGCCCGCGGCCACGTTCTTCAGCAGGATTTCCATGTCCCGCTTCTGGGTGGAGATGAGGGTGTGGGAGGCGCTCAACTGGCGGTAGGCGTCGGCCAGTTGGGCCTGACTGCGCTGCAAGTCCTGGGTCATCTGGTTGAAAGAGCGCACCAGGAAGCCGATTTCATCCCGGCCTTCCCCGGCAATGTGAAAGTCGTAGTCGCCCCCGGCCACCTTCAGGGTGCCTTCGGCCAGCTGGCGGATGGGGGTGGTGATCTCCCGGGCCATGTAAAAGGCCAGCCAGATGGCGGCCATCATCGTAACCAGGGTGACGATGACCAGGGACAGGTAGTGGCTGACCCGCATGGGGCTGAAGAGCAGTTGTTGCCGGCGCAGGTCCTGGAGGCCCCGGGCCGCGTCGGCCATCTTAAGGAGTTGGGGCTGGGCAATGAGCTGCCGCACCGCCAGATATTCCCGGGGGGTGCCGGTGGCGTCCGGCCGGAGCGGCACCAGGATGGTCAGGAGCTCCCCGTCGGCGAGGCCCTGCCGCAGGTAGGCCTTCTCGGGGGCGGCAGCCGGCTCCAGGTCTTGCCCGGGCACCTCCGGTAGGTCCCGGAGGTCCGGGGCGTAGTTTGCATACAGCCGGGCGCCGTCGGGCTTGAGGATCTCCAGGCCCGCCAGTTGGTACTGGGAGCGCGCCGCCGCCAGGAACGGTCCCCGGGCGTCGCCCTGGAGATCCGCTTTGTCTGCCAGTTCCAGGCTGATAAGCCGGCCGTAGGCCCGGAGCTTGTCTCCCGCCTCCCGGGTGAAGGTCCGGCTCATCTCCCGGGCCCGGTTCAGGGATTCCTCCACCTGGCGGTCCCAGGAGTAATCCACCCGGCTGGAGATGAGCTGCCAGGCCATAAAAAAGAGGAACAGGGTGGGGAGCATGGTCAGGCTGATGAAGGTCAGCACCAGCCGGGTGCGCAGCCGGGAGCCGAAGACCCGCTGGCGCCGTTCCAGGAAGAGCTTGGTGAGGTGCCGGAAGATGAGGAAGGTGAAGAGCAGCAGGAGGATGGTGTTTAGGTTGAGGAGCCCGAAGGCCAGGAGGCTGCCGGTCACCGGCTGGCCCCCCTGATGCACCAGATGCACCTCCAGCGAGGTGATGGCCAGCGCCAGGATCAGGGTCAAGGCGATGAGGACGCGTTCCCGCCGGCGTTTGCGATGCTCCTGGGATTCGGCAGGGGGATGGCCGGTTTTCTGCATCAGCCTTTCTGCGGCAGCCTCACGGTGAAGGTGCTGCCCTCGCCGCCGGCGCTGGTCACCGTGATGGTGCCGTGGTGGTCGGTGATGATCTTGTGGATCACCGCCAGCCCCAGCCCGGTGCCCTTATCCTTGGTGGTGAAGAAGGGGTGGAAGATCTTGTCCAGGACTTCGGCGGGCATGCCTTTGCCGGTATCCCCCACGGCAAACCACACCTGCCCCTCCCGGGAGCCGCTGGACACCACGATGCGCCCCCCGGCCTCGGTGGCCTCCAGGGCGTTTTTTACCAGGTTGAGGAGCACCTGCTCCAGTTGATCGGGATCGGCTTCCACCTTGGGGAGCAAGGGCTCCAGCCGGTCTTCCAGGGTTACTCCCTTTTCCAGGGCGGCTTCCGCCATCAGGTCTTGGACATCCCGGATCACCCGGTTCAGGTCGAGCTCCCGCTTGCTGGGCTGGACCGGGCGGAGAAAATCCCGCAGTTCTCCCAGAAAAGTCTCCAGGCGCCTCACTTCCCGCTGGATGATTTGCAGCTTTTCCTGAGCTGCGGGGTCCGCGGTAAGACGCCGTTCCACCTGGTTGGCCATGCCGCCGATTACCATCAAGGGGTTTTTGATTTCATGGCTGACATAAGCCGCGGCTTCGCCCACCGCGGCGAAGCGCTCAGAGTGCACCAGGCGCTCCTGGGATTCCAGCAGCTCTTTGGTCTTTGATTCCACCTGGCGGCTCAGGGACTTGGTCCAGAACAGGGCGGTGCCGATGAGGCCGCCGCTGGCCCCCAATACCACCAGGAAGAAGAGCCCCACCAGGAACAACTCCTGGTGCATCACTTCCG
>JBGPBR010000141.1:0-5550 GCA_041481325.1 Desulfobaccia bacterium | reverse complement strand
GCGTGGTCTACAATCTTTGTTCCCACAAGCACCATGACCGCGTCACCCTGAAGACCCTGCTGCTGAGCGACACCGCCCCGGTCATCGACTCGGTGGTCAAGGTGTGGACCACGGCCAACTGGCATGAGCGGGAAGTTTACGACATGATGGGGATTCGCTTCCAGGGGCACCCGGATTTGCGCCGGATTCTTATGCCCGGCGATTGGGTGGGCCACCCCCAGCGCAAGGATTATCCGCTCCGGGGCATGTAGCGCCGCCGCCCCCGGCGGCGAATAGGCACGGCCCGCCGTGCCCCTACGATAGAAAAGTTATGGTTAATTAACGGATAATGGCTTCTCAACCCCCCTTTTCTAAAGGGGGGCAGGGGGAATGTAAAATCCCCCTAAATCCCCCTTTAAGAAAGGGGGGCTTAAAGCGGGAATTGCATATGAATCAAGTCGGAACCATGCCACGCACCGAAACCATGCTCCTCAACGTGGGGCCGTCGCATCCCAGCACGCACGGGGTGCTGCGGGTCCTGGTGGAGCTGGACGGCGAGCTCATCGTCCGGGCCGACCCCGATATCGGCTACCTGCACCGGGGCATCGAGAAGATGTGCGAGTACCGCACCTACCACAAGTGCATGCCCCTGATGAACCGCCTGGACTACCTGGCCGGCGAAGTCAACAACTTCGGCTTCTGCCTGGCGGTGGAGAAGCTCCTGGGGGTGGCAGTGCCCAAGCGGGCCCAGTACATCCGGGTGCTCATCGCCGAGCTCACCCGCATCGCCTCCCACCTCTTCTGGCTGGGGACCCACGGCCACGACCTGGGGGCCATGACCCCGCTCTTTTACGCCTTTAGGGAGCGGGAAAAGATCATGGATCTGTGCGAGATGGTCTCCGGGGCCCGCATGTTTCCGCTGTACTTCCGGATCGGCGGCCTGGCCGCGGACCTGCCCGGCGGCTTTATGGAGGCGGCCTGGGATTTCGTCAAGACCTTCCCGGACCGCTGGCGGGACTACGACAATCTTCTCACCCAGAACCAAATTTGGAAAGAGCGCACCGTCGGGGTCGGCGTCATGAGCGCCGAAGAGGCCCTGGACTGGGGCTGGTCCGGTCCCATGGCCCGGGGCTCCGGGGTCGATTGGGACCTGCGCCGGGACAATCCCTACTCCAGCTACGAGGAGTTCGAATTCGTGGTGCCCCTGGGGAAAAACGGCGACACCTACGACCGTTACCTGGTGCGGATGCAGGAGATGCTCCAGGCCAACCGCATCGCCCGGCAGGCCCTGGAAAAGATCGCCAAGACCGAGCCCGGCGACATCAATTGCGGCGACCCCAAGGTGTCACTCCCGCCCAAAGAGCGGGTTTACACCGACATCGAGGCCCTGATCCACCACTTTCTCCTCATCCAGGACGGCATCCGGCCGCCCGCGGGGGAAGTCTACCAGGCCATCGAGGCCCCCAAGGGGGAGATGGGTTTCTATATCATCAGCGACGGCAGCAACAAACCGTTCCGGATCAAGCTCCGGTGCCCGTCCTTCATCAACCTGGCGGCCTGCGACAAGCTGGCCAGGGGCCGGCTCCTGGCGGATTTGATCGCTTTGATCGGCACCATGGACATCGTCCTGGCGGACGTGGACAGATAGTTGTAAGGCGGGCGTCCCCGCCCGCCATGTAGGGCGCGCAGCGCGCGCCAATTAATAATCAAGGCGCAGTGCGCACCCTACGAGATCGCAGCACCGCACCGGCGAGACGCCGGTGCCACTAAGTTTTTTCACGAAAAACCAAAAGCGACCACGACTATAATGCGCAGCGGCAAAATCATCCCGGGGCTCATGCTGGCCATCTTACTGGCTGCAGCCGGCGCGGCCTCCGGCAAAGCCACCATTATCATCTTCACCGGCAAGGTTCAGGAGATTCGGGCCGCCACCGAGTTGGATATCGGCAAGACCGAGAAATTCATCATTGTTAAGCTGGACAGCCCCCCAAAGGCCGAGTTTCGTCTGACCACCGCGGAAGCGGCGCGGTATGGGTTGATCGATCCCACCGGGCCCAGCCAGATCATCACCCCGAAAAGGGCGAAGGGCCTGGGATGGAAAGTAAAATTGACCTGTGACAATGAGCCGACGGGACCCCTGGACGCCCCGGTTTACCGGGTTAAATCTCTGGAAAGGATTGGCGGCGACTAGATTGGGGCGAACCCGGTGGGCCTGGGAAAAATATTGGCGGACCTTGGCCGTTTACCACCAGTTTTTCGGTGGGTTGTCTTAAGACAAAAACTAAAAACAAAAAACCGCAAACCATCAGGATTGATTTATGGTTAATCTGACCATCGACGGGCGGGCCGTCCAGGCGAAAAAAGGCGCCACCATCCTGGACGTGGCCCGGGAGAACGGGATTTACATCCCCACCCTCTGCTACCATCATGCCCTGCACCCCATCGGCTCCTGCCGCATCTGCGTGGTGGAGATAAAACCCGGACCGCCCCGGCCCCTGCCGGCCTGCGCCACCTACGTCAACGAAGGCATGGAGGTCACCACCACCTCGCCGAAGTTGGAGGCCATCCGGGAAGAACTCCTGAAGCTGGTCCTCATCAACCACGCGGTGGAGTGCCCCATCTGCGACAAGGGCGGCGAATGCGAGCTGCAAAACGTGGTCCACGCCCTGGGCATCAAGAAAGTTGACCTGGAGGCCGTCAAGCTGCCGCCCCGGTTCGATTACGAATCGCCCCTGGTGGAGCGCCACCAGGACCGCTGCGTCACCTGCAAGCGCTGCGTCACCATCTGCAAGGAGCGGGTGGGCGCCTGGTCCTGGAACTTCGCCCAGCGGGGCTTCTTCACCCAACTGAGCAGCGGCGAAGAGAGCCTGAACTGCGAGTTCTGCGGCTCCTGCATCGACGTCTGCCCGGTGGGAGCGCTGATCAACAAGCAGTGGAAGTACCGGGCCCGGGCCTGGGAGGTGGACAAGACCGAGATGGTCTGCCCCTTCTGCGGCGGCGGCTGCACCTACGAGCTGCACACCAAGGACGGCCGGCCCCTAAGGGTGCGAAACGAAACCAGCGTGCTCCTTTGCGGCCGGGGCCGCTTCGGCTGGCCCGTGGTGGAATCCGACGACCGCCTGAAGACGCCTTTGATCAAAGAAAACGGGGGCTTCCGGGAAGCAACCTGGGACGAAGCCCTGGAACTGGTGGCGGCCAGGTTTAAGGAAGTCGTCGCTGCCTCCGGCCCCAAGGCCATCTACGGGGTGGGCTCGCCCCGGGCTACCAACGAAGCCAATTATCTCTTGCAGAAATTCTTCCGGGCCGGCCTCGGCACCAACCAGATGGACAACCCGGGCCGCTTCGGCTATCTCAGGGCCTTGAAGGGCATCGCCCAGGTCTTCGGCCTGCCCAAGCTACAAGGGGTGGAGCCGGCGGCCGGGCGGCCCGCGGCCTACCAGTCGCCTTTTACCGCGGGCGTCGAAGCCCAGGGGGGCGGCTTCCCCTTTGTTTTAGGGAAGCTCTCGGACCTTCCCAAGGCCGATACGGTCCTGGTGCTGGGCGCGGACGTCACCCCGGAGCTGCCGCCTTTGGGCTGGAGGCTCCACGAAGCCCTGGAGAAGGGGGACGCCTTCCGCCTGCTGGTGGCCAACAACCGCAAGACCAAGTTCGACCGCTACGCCAACCTGTCCCTGCGCTACAAGCCGGGCACCGAGCGGCTGCTGGTGGCCGGGCTCATCAAGGCGCTCCTGGCGGGCAAAGCCGGGGCCGCCCCAGCCTTCCAGGCCGAGGGGTTCGACGAATTCAAGGAGAGCTTTAAGAAGCTCACCTTTAAGAGCGTGGCCGCGGGCACCGGAGTGGACGAGAGCGTCCTCAAAGAAGCCGCGGCAATGTTGGCCCAGGCCCAGGCCCCGGCCATTATCTTCGGTTCCGAACTGCTGGCCCAGGACAAGGGCCTGCAGAACGCCCTGGCCCTGGCCAACCTCTTCCTGCTGGTGGGAAAACCCGAGGCTCCCGGCAGCGCCCTGTACCCGGTGGCGGAAAAAAACAATACCCGGGGCGTCTGCGAAATGGGGGTCCTCCCCGACCGGCTGCCCGGCTACCAGAGCCTGGACGCCGACGGCGCCAAAGCCTTCTGGGGGGCCAACCAGCCGCTGACCGAACCCGGCCCCACCCTGGAGGAGGTATTGGATCTCCTGGAAAAAGACGACCCCGCGGCGCCCCAGGCCATGTATCTCCTGGGCGGCGACCTGCTGCGCCAGCTGCCGCACCGCAAGCATACCGAGAAGCTCCTTAGGAAAGTCCCCTTCCTGGTGGTGCAGGACGCCTTTCTCACCGAGACCGCCAAAATGGCCCAGGTGGTGCTCCCGGTGGCGGTGCACGCCGAACAGGAAGGGACCTTCGTAAGCAGCACCGGCCAGTTGGGGTTGCTCAACCGGGCCCTGCCCGTCAACGGGGTGCGGCCCGACTGGCAGATTATCACCGGGTTGGCCGGAAAAATGGGCTACGCGATGAAATACGCCGGCCCCAAGGAGATCTTCCGGGAGCTGGCCCAGGCCATGCCCCTGTGGGCCGGGGCGGCGCCGGGCTACAGCGCCCCCTGCCCGGACTTCAAGGCCCAGGTCTCCGGCAAGTTCGTGCCCTTTGAGACCGACGTGAGTCTGCCCGGCCGGCGGCCCTTCACCCTGATCTTAGGCAAGGTCCTGCAACACTCCGGGTCTTTCACCACCCATCATCCCTGCGGCACCCTGGCGGTGACCCCCGAGGCCCGCCTCAAGATCAACCCGGAAGACGCCGGTTCCCTGGGTCTGGCCGACGGCGAGACCGCCAAGGTCATTTCCTCCCAGGGAGAGATCAGCCTGCCGGTGACGGTGACCCCGGACCTGCCCGCCGGAGTGGTGTTCATGCCGGACCATTTCGCCACCCCCCCGGCCAACGTTTTGACTCTTAACTCCAACCTGGTGCGTGTGACCATCCAAAAGGGTTGAGAAGATGAATTTGCCCCTGTTGATAATCATCAGCGTCGCCAAGATCGCCGTCGTCCTGGGGGTCTTGCTCACGGCCGTGGCCTACACGGTCCTCCTGGAACGCAAGGTCCTGGGTTTTATCCAATTGCGCTACGGCCCCAACCGGGTAGGCCCCTGGGGTCTGCTGCAACCGTTGGCGGACGCCATCAAGCTGATCTTCAAGGAGGATTTTACCCCTCCGGGAGCCAACAAGGCGTTGTTCATCATGGCCCCCATCCTCACTGCGGTTTGCGCCTTTCTGCCCTTTGCCGCCATCCCCTTTGCGGGCCCCATCCTCCCCGCGGAGATCAGCATTTACGGCTACAAGATCGACCTCTCCACCGCCGCCCTGAACCAGGGGGTCATTGCGGACCTAAACATCGGGCTCCTTTACATCTTCGCGGTCTCCTCCCTGGCGGTGTACGGCGCAGTCCTGGGCGGCTGGGCCTCCAACAACAAGTATTCGCTTTTGGGGGGCCTGCGCCTCTGCGCCCAGATGATCAGCTACGAGCTGGCCCTGGGGCTCTCCGTCATCGGAGTCCTGATGCTGGCCGGCTCGCTGAGCATGGTGAAGATCGTGGAAGCT
>JBGPBR010000140.1:0-5555 GCA_041481325.1 Desulfobaccia bacterium | reverse complement strand
GTGACCAGGGGCCCCAGGACATAGAAGGGGGCGTTGGCGCAGTATTTTTGCTGGAGGCGGACATTTTTCCGGATAACGTTCAGCGGCAGGTGCCCCGGCCCCTCCACCATCACCTGCACCCCTTGGGCCCAGGCCCGCTTGGTGAGCTCGCCCAGGATCTTCAGTTCGTGCAACTGGGCCCGGTCGGTGGCGTCGGCCAGGCACCCCGGGCGCAGCCCGTCCCCCAGGGACAGGGTGACGTCGTGCTCCCGGGCGATGGCCAGCAGCCGGTCATACTGCTCAAAGAGCGGGTTCTCCCGGCCGTAGCGGCGCATCCAGGCGGTGATGAAGGCCCCGCCCCGGGAGACCACCCCGGTGACCCGCTTTTTCAGGAGGGGCAGCGCCGCCCGGGTGACGCCGCAGTGCACCGTGACGAAATCCACTCCCTGCCGGGCGTGGTGGGCCACCATCTCCAAAAGGTCGTCGGCCTTGACGTCGTCCAGAGACCTGGCCTCGGTCATCACCTGGTAGATGGGCACGGTGCCGAAAGGCGCGGCGCACCTGGCCAGGAGCGCGGTGCGGATCTCGTCCAGGTCGCCGCCGGTGGACAGATCCATGACCGCGTCGGCGCCGTACTCCAGGGCCGCGGCCAGCTTGGCCTGCTCTTTCTCCAGACTGACGTCGTGGGGCGAGGTGCCGAGGTTGGCGTTGATCTTGACCCGGACCCCCTGGCCGATGGCCACCGGGGCCAGCCCCCGGTGCCCCGGATTGGCCGGCACCACCAGGGTGCCCCGGGCCAATCCCTGACGGATGACCTCGGGGGCGAGCCCCTCTTTTTCGGCCGCCTGCGCCATGGCCGGAGTGACCCGGCCCGCCAATGCCGCTTCCCGCTGCGTCATGGGAGGAGTTTACCTGAAATGGTTGGAAAAAGAAATATGGGGGATGGCAGCAAATGCTGCCATCCCCCATAACCCTTGCAGGGTTGGTTGAGGGGAGGGCCGGGGGACTTTTTCGTACGGGTCCCCCGCCCTCCCCTCAAACTCCCCTCCCAACCCCCTTTATGGGACCGTGGAAGGCGGGGCCTGTGGCCCCGACTTCCATGGCCTAATATCCCCTTATGGGGGTTGGGGGAGGGGTTAGGGGAGGGGGCAGGGGCCGTCGGCCCCGGGCCCCCTCCCCTAATTCATCTACTCCTCGAAGAGGAGGCCCGCCAGGGCCGGCCAGTCCGCCACTTCTAAAAACGGGTGCCGCTGGCGGTTCCAGGGTTGGGCGAAGACGATGGGTTTAATGCCGTGGTCCGCCAGTTGCAGGCAGGTCTCCAGACGGTCTTCCACGAAGTACTGAATGCCGTGGTCCAGCAGGTAATGTAGTTTGGTGTCGGGGTCCCCCGTGGCCACCACCCGGATGGCCTGCCGGGGCACCCCCGCCAGGGTGCGGTGCAGCCAGGTCTCGATGGGGCGGGCCCGGTCCCGGGCGGTGACGAACAGCAAGGGGGCCTCGCCGGCCAGGCGGGTGAGCACCGGCACCGCGTGGGGCAGGGGCTCCACCGGCAGTTCGTGGGGCCGGTCGATGAGCTCCCGGATGAGCTCCGAAATGATCCGGGGCGGCAGGTCCAGGCAGTCTTCCAGGTAGAAGGTGGTGATGTGCTCGTAGCGCAGGTGGTGGCCCACATCAAAGCGTTGCCGGGCCAGGTCCAGGAAGGTGGTCATGATGTCGGCCACCACCCCGTCGATGTCGAAGGCCAGCCGGTCCTTGGGGATGAAGGTAAGAGTCATTTTCGTCTATAAGGTCTCCAAAATCCCCAGCACCTCTTCTTCGGTCAGGTCGTACCAGTTCTCGTAGGCGTCGGCCACCGCGAAGGACCAAGCGCTGCGGACGTTGAGGCAGTAGAGCTCGTCCACCAGGGGCAGGAGCTCCCGCACGGTGCGCTCGGAGCCCGTGGGCACCGCCGCCGCGATCCGGCCGGCGCCCTGAGCCCTAAGAAATATGACGGCCGCCCGCATGGTATAGCCCGACGCCAGGCCGTCGTCCACGATGATGGCGGTCCGGCCCGCCAGCCCGGGGTAGGGCCTGCCGCCCCGCAGCTGCTCCTCTCGCCGGCGCATGACCGCCGCGGCCCCTTGCACCTGGATGTCGATCTCCTCCGGGGTCAGCGACATCCGCTTCAGCAACTCCTGGTTGAAGATGGCCTCGCCCCCCGGGCCCAGGGCCCCGAAGCCGGCCTCCGTGGTCCAGGGAAGCTGGATCTTCCGGACAATCACCAGGTCCAGGGGGATCTCCAGGCGGCGGGCGATTTCCGCGGCCACCGGCACCCCGCCCGCGGGAATGGCGAAGAGGTGGACCTCCCGGCCTTGATAGGCCGCCAGCAGGGACGCCAACTGCTGGCCCGCCACGGCCCGGTCGAGAAAGACGTGGATCCGGTCCCGCAAGTCCGGGTCTTCTATGAGTTTTCCCATTGTCTGCCGAATTCCTCTTCCAGGGCGGCGACCCGCTGCCGGAATTCCGCCTGGCTGAGGCGGGCCCCGGTGAGGCCTCCCTTGAAGCTGATTTCCGAAAGATAGGTCGCACCTTCGGGACTGATCAGGAGGTCCAGGATGGCATAAGGAAATTTGCCCCGGGCCATGGTCCGGCGGCAAAAGGCCTCCTGCTCCGGGGTGAGGGCCGCGGGCCTGGAGGAGCCGCCTTGAAAGAGATTCTTCCTGAAGCTGTGGGGGTTGACCCGCTCGTAGGCTTCCACGTAGTCCCCCAGGAAGACGGCTCGCAGGTCCCGGGCGCCCGTCAGCAAGGGCTGGACCACCAGGGGGTAGTCGAGCCCCTTAAGGCTCGCCAGGCTGTACAGGGCTTCCAGAGACGGCCACAGGCTCACCTCCAGGCCCAGGTGGACCCGGTCCCGTTTGGCCACCACCGGCCCGGGTCTGAGAGAATGGTACTCCGGCAGGCGGGCGGCCAGGTCGGGGAGGCCGTAGGCCACGAACGCCCCGGGCACCAGGTACTCGCCCAGGACTTCGGCCTGGGCCACCTTGGAACGGCACAGCAGCTGGGCCAAAAACGGGGGGAAAAAATCCACTCCCCGGTCCGCCAGGTCCAGCAGTTTTATCTCTTCGCCGTTTCTGAAGGCAAGAACGCCCAGAACCGCATCCCCGGGCCGCAACCCCCGGTAGTGGCTGCGGAAATCATTGATAGTACGAATCAGGCGCCGTTTCTGGGGCATTAACTTTATGGACAGGCCTTAAGGGGGTGTCCGGTCGCTTCGAGGCCAGGGACCGGTTAAGGAATTCTATCATTTTTTTCCCGCATTTTCGAGACACATAAACGTCGTAATAGCCCACCTGGGCAATGCGGCGCCAGCCCCGGTCCACCTGGGCGGTGGGGTAGACCTGCCGGAAGACGCTTTTCCCGAAACTCCCCAGGATCAGGAATTCCGCCCCCACCCGGTCGAAATCGTAGGGTTGCGGTCGCGGGTTCAGCAGCACCACCCGGTCCGGAGTCGATTCCACGAAGAAATAGGACGGCATCAGATGGATGCGGTGGTCGTCGTCCAGGAAGGCCAGTTCATATTCCGGGGTTTCAATCAGGCAGCCTTGCGGCACATGAGCGTGCAGGAACTGCACCATCTGGTAGGGAGCATCGACCTGGCGCTTCAGGATAATCACGCTGACGATGTCCAGACCCGTGGCCGGATACAGGAGGATGAGGAAAACCGCCAGCAACCCGGGGCCCAACCATTTCCGGTTACCGCCGAAGGCCGTCGGCCCGGTGAGCCGGGCCAGACCGTGCAGGAGGAATTTGGCCGCCAGGGGGCCGGCCAGGAACAGGGCCGGCAGGGCGAACCGCTGCCAATACACCGCGGTGAGATAAACCAGGCTCCAGAGCAGGAAGCTCCACACCCAGAGCCTGCCTCCGGCAGAGAAACCCTCTTTCTTCCAGACCCACAGGGTACTCAGGATGCCCAGCCAGAAGAGCGGGTGTTGGAGCAGGTAGGCGAAGCTCTCGGGGTAGACCCGCCCGATGGTCAAGGGGGTAAAAAATTCGTGGCACAGCAGCTTCTTCTGCTGGAGAAAATGCAGCACCGCAGCCCCGAGGTCGCCCAGGATGACCGCCTTGAAGAGCACGTAGGCCGCGATGGGCAGGGCCGCCCCGGCGCTGAAGACCGCAACCCGGAACGCCAGCCGGCCCCAGTGCCGCCAATCTTGCCGGGCCACCAGGACCAGGGGCGGCAGGAAGGCCAGACCGTAAAACTCTTTGGCGCTAAAGGCCAGGCCTAGAAAGATGCCGCCCCAAAACAGAGGCAGCACCGCTTCGCTATCCAGGGCTTTGAGGAGAAACCAGAGGCCCCAGAGAAACAGGCCCAGGGCCGGGATGTCCCCCAGCACCGAGCGTCCCCAGTAGAGGACGTCGGTGCCCAGGAAGGTCAGGGCCACGGCCAGCAAGCCCGCCACCGGACCGAAGAGGCGCCCGGCCGCCAGGTACAGGCCGAGAAACGTGAAGACCAGATAAACCCCGGCCACCAGCCGGCCCGAGGTGACGTCCACCCCGAACAGCTTGTAAGCCAGGGCCACCGGCAGGATGAGGGCCGGGCCCACGCTGATGCGAAAGTCCAGGTCGTTCAGCTGGTCCGGGCTCTGGATCGTGAAGGCGTAGCGCCCGTGCTGCGCCAGGTTGGCGGCGGTCTCGGAAAAGATCCCTTCGTCCCACCAGATGGTGGGGTAATTGGCTAGATTGTAGAAGCTGCCCAGCAACACCAGGGCGCACAGCGCCAGCCCTCCCCAAAAGAGCGGGGAGGAGGGCCGCAACCTGACTTCAGCCGATTTCACGTATCTCCAGAGCCTCGCAACGTTTTGAGTGCACCCTGCCGGGTGGTCGAAAAACAGCTCTTAAACCTGATTAGAAGCCGTTTTTATTCCCCGTTTTTCGGGGTCAGGGGGGATTTTATCCATGGTTGCAATCCCCCCGGCAACTGCCGGCGCAGCTAAAAAAGCCTGCCCTATTATAGGGCAGGCTGATCCACATAATAAAGTAAAAAATTATCCTGGTGCCGGCAAAAAAGTTACTAATTACACCCCTACGATATTTCGGTGCAGCTCTTTGGTCTTTTCCAACCTGGCCTGGTCCCTTTCCGCCACCAGCGCCGCCAGCCGATCCTGAATGCGCCGGTAGAAGGTTTCGTTGATGTCTTCGCCCCGCGCCTGGGCGTCGATGAGCTGGCGATAGCAGCAGATCATCTTGGAGATCATGGAAACCGCGTACTCCCGGCCCTGGACCTTGACGGTGGCCAACCCCAGGTCGAGATAGACCTTGAGTTCGTCGCCCAGGATGGCGAAGGCCACATTGGGGTTGACCCGGACGCGTTCGTTGAGGGCCTCGATCTTGTCCGCCGGTAGCCCCCGCTTGTTCAGGACCTTGCGGCGCTGCTCGTCGGTGAGCAGGCACAGGCGGAAGCAACTGCCGCTGCGGTCCGGCCAGCCTTCGTATTCCACGATCTCGTTGCCTTCCTCGTCCCGGTAGACCTTGCGGATGTAGGAGTCGGCGATGAGTTCATGGAACATGCAGTTCCCCACCCCGCCGATGCAGCGGTT
>JBGPBR010000139.1:0-5594 GCA_041481325.1 Desulfobaccia bacterium | reverse complement strand
CGGGTCAGCGATTACTTCGAGATGGACCGCGAAAGCCCTTATATGTTGCTCACCGCCCAGGTCAAGAAAGACAAGTGGGTCCCCGTGCCCGAGGAAATGAAGAACGCCGCGGGTCTCGACAAGCTCAAGGTCATCCGCAGTTCGGTCCCGGCCATCACCCACGTGGACTACTCGGCCCGCATCCAGACGGTGCATAAGGAGACCAACGAGAAGTACTGGCGTCTGATCCGGGCCTTTAAGGACCTGACCGGCTGCGGCCTCATCGTCAACACCAGCTTCAACGTCCGGGGCGAGCCCATCGTCTGCACCCCCGAGGACGCCTACCAGTGCTTCATGCGGACCGAGATGGACTACCTGGTCCTGGGCGACTATCTCTTCGACAAGCAGGAGCAGCCTGCCTGGCGGGAGGAGAAGGACTGGCGCGCCGAGTACGAACTGGATTAGCTCAACCGCCCCCGCCGTGATTGCTCAAGACCACCTCAATCCTTCAGCCAGCGCGCCTCGAGCGTCCGGGCCAGGTCCCGGGCGACCATCTGCCGCCCGGCGTCCAGCAGGTGCACCCCGTCGGGCTGGTAGACCGGCTCCGTCCGCGGGCCCAACCCGTTCCTGAAGTTTACAAAATAAGGCTTATCCTGGAGCCTCCGCACCAGGGCCTCATAGGTGACCATAAAATTGTGGCGCACCGCCAGGAAGCGGTCCCCCAGGACGATGAGCCCCTTTTCTTTAGTTTGGACCTCCGGGGCCACCGGGCCGGTCTCCACCCAGAGGGTGGGCTGCCAGGCCAGGAGAAACCCGGCGCCATAGCACCCGGCCAGCCGCCGCACGTGCTCGTAGCGCTCTTCCGTGACCGCGGCCAGCTCTTGCAGGGCCTCCGAGTCCGGGGCGATGGGCACCGCGGTCTGCATCAGCTTGTCGTAGAGTTCCTTGGTGAAGGAGGCGTAGATGGCGGCGTTCAGGGGTTTCAGGAGGCCGAAGAGGCTGCGGTAGTAGCTCTCCACCAGGGCCCGGACCCGGCGGTAGCCGTGGTGGGCGTATGGGGTGCGGTGTTGGGCGTAGTAGGAGCACTCGTTGGCGCCGTCGTAGAAAATGACCAAGTCCGGCGGCGGCCCGGGGTTTTCCAGCAGCAGCTTTTGCAGGTACTTGGTCTCCATCAGGGAGTTGTAGGAATTCTCCCCGAAATTCAGGACCCGCACCGGGGGCCGGCCCGGGCGGTTGAGCCGGGCCGCCAGGTAGCTGGGGATGGTGCGGTCGTCATGGTCCGTGGAGCCCCGCATGGTGGAGCCGCCCAGGAGCCAGACGGTCCGGGCCGGGGCCCCCGGGGGCGGATTGCCGGTGGTGGGGCGAGGCCCGTCCACGCTGAGAAACAGGGCGTACGGGTCGTAACGGACCCGGCTGCCCTCCCGCAGATGCCCGTAAATCACGTAATTGCTAACGGAGACCAGGAGGAGGGCAAAGACCTCCACCGCCACCGCCGCCAGGACCAGCCATTTGAGAACTGAGAGCAACAGGCGCCAAAATTTCCGCAACTTCTTACCTCTTAAGGGTGGGTGGGCAAGGATGTAGCACGAACCGCAGCCGGATGCAAGGCTGCGGACCGGGGCCGCCGGGGCGGAAAACCGCGGAAAATTGATTGACGGCGCCCGCCGGGACCATTACTATATTCATAAATATTAAAGGTAATTAGCCTTCAGACCATGAAAATCACCCTGGCCCAACTCAATCCCGTGGTGGGGGACGTCGCCGGCAATCTGGCCAAGGCCGCGGCCGTCCTCCATGAGGCCGGCCCGGCCTCGGACCTCATCGTTTTTCCGGAGCTCTTCCTGGTGGGCTATCCCCCCCGGGACCTGCTGGAGAAACCAGGGCTCATCGACCGGGTGCAACAGGCGGTGGGGGAGCTGGCGGAGCACACCCGCAGGCACCCCGACACCGGGGTGCTGGTGGGGGCCCCCCGGCCCACCGGCCGCCGGGCGGGCAAAGGCCTCTACAACAGCGCGGTGCTGCTCCACCGGGGGGAGGTCGTGTTCCAGCGGAACAAGACCCTGCTGCCCACCTACGACGTCTTCGACGAGACCCGCTATTTCGACCCGGACGACCAGGTGGCCGCGGTCGCCTTCAAGGACGAGGTCCTGGGCATTTCCATCTGCGAAGACGCCTGGTGCGACCCGGAGCTTTCGTGCAGCCGCCTTTACAACGCCGACCCCATCAAGGAACTGGCCCGGCAAGGGGCCACCTTGATGCTCAACATCTCGGCCTCGCCCTTCCAGGTGGGGAAGGAGGAAATCCGCTACCACCTGCTTAACTACCACGTGAAGAACCACGGCCGGCCCTTCGTGTACGTCAACCAGGTGGGCGGCAACGACGAGCTGGTCTTCGACGGCGAGAGCATGGCCCTGGACGCCCGGGGGCACCTCACGGCTCACCTGCCGGCCTTTGAGGAAGCGGTGGTCACCTTCGACTCCCGGGCGCCGGGCACCCCGTCCCCCTACACCCCTCCCGAGAGAATCGCCACGGCTTGCCAGGCCCTGGTCCTGGGACTCAAGGACTACCTGGGCAAGTGCGGGTTCTCCCAGGCGGTGGTGGGGCTCTCCGGCGGGGTGGACTCCGCGGTCACCTGCTGCCTGGCGGTCAGGGCCCTGGGGCCGGAAAACGTCCTGGGGGTCCTGATGCCCTCGCCTTACACCTCCAAGGGGAGCATCGACGACTCCCGAGCGCTGGCGGCAAATCTGGGGGTGCAGGTCCGATTCATTCCCATCACCTCCATCTACCAGTGCTGCCGGGACACCCTGGCGGAGCCGCTTGAGCTCGGGGAAATCGACGTGACCCTGGAAAACCTCCAGGCCCGCATCCGGGGCAACATCCTGATGGCCATCTCCAACAAGTTCGGCCACATGGTGTTGTCCACCGGCAACAAGAGCGAGTTGGCGGTGGGCTACTGCACTCTGTACGGGGACATGAGCGGCGGGCTCAGCGTCCTGGCCGACGTCCCCAAGACCATGGTCTACCAACTGGCCGATTTCCTCAACCGGGAAGGGGAGGTCATCCCCCGGGAGATCATCCGCAAGGCGCCGTCCGCGGAATTGCGCCCCGACCAGAAGGATCAGGACACCCTGCCGCCGTACGAGGTCCTGGACCGGATCATGGACTGTTATCTCACCGAAAGGAAGGGGTATAAGGACATCGTGCAGCTGGGTTTCGAGCCGGAGACGGTCAAGTGGGTCATCCGGGCCATCGACCAAAACGAATACAAGCGGCGGCAGGCCGCCCCGGGCCTGAAGATCACCTCCAAGGCCTTCGGCATGGGCCGGCGCATCCCCATCGCGGTGAAGCTTGAGATGTGAGAGGTGGTGAACAGTGAGCAGTAAATGGAGGGTGGGACGGCCCAGCCTCCATTTTTATCTCTATCTCGAAGCTCGAAACTCAGAACTTTTCAAAACAGCTGATGGCTGAAAGCCTAACGCCGACCGTTTCCCCGCTCACATCACCTTGGGGGGCGGGGGGGCGGGCCCTTCCGGGGCGGTCTCCTGGGGCGCCGGGGTTGCCGGGGCGGCGGTCTCGGGCGGGGACGCGGGAGCGCTTGCCGTCGGGGGCGTCTCAGGCGCCGGGGCCGCGGGGGCGGCCGGCTCCGATGGCGTCACGGCCGGCGGCGGGGCAGGGGCCCCCTCCTTCTTGACGGTCTTGAAGTATTCCGGATTTATCCCGTAAAACCAGTCCGGCACCTCCGGCATTGACTTCCAGGGGCCGCTGGGCTTGCCGCTCCGGTACAGATAGCCTTCCCAGAAAAAATAATATTTCCCCCGGTAACGGAAGACGTCGGTGGGGAGGTTGGGGGCGTAATAGACCTTGGGAGCTCCGGGCATCGGGAGCCACTGGGGTTTGACATGGGGAGGCACCGGATTGATGCGGATTTCCTGGGCCAGGGCCGGCGGCCCGGCCAGGGCGGACGCCAGCGCCAAGGTGACGAGAAGCCTGATGGCCCGCGCCATGGGGAGTCCTCCTGTCTAGGCGACTAGAATTTGGCAGAGGGGGCCAGGGGCAAACAGCCCCTGCCCTCTCTCCCAAGCCCTCTCCCCCGACCCCTTAAAGGGGGCTGGGAGGGGAGTTTGAGGGGAGGGCGGAGGACCCTTACGAAAAAGTCCCCCGGCCATCTCCTCAACTATCCTATTATACGTTCTCTTTCAGGCGGGGCGCAAATTTTTTACCAGGGCGGTGGCGATTTGAAGGAGGAGCGGGGCACCCGCTGGATGGCCTTGGGTAGTTTGCGCACCGGGTGCCAGGGCCCTTGCAGATGTTTGCTCCGGTACCAGTAGCCGCCGTAGTAATAAAAATAATGACGGTGCAGTCGGAAAATATCCCCCGGTTCGTTGGGGGCATAGAGCACCTTGGGGGAGGAGGGGACCACGGTCCAGGCCGGGACCGTGCCGGGGGCCACCGGCGGGGGCGGCGGGGCCGGCGCCTGGGACCAGGCCGGGGCGGCCAGGACGATTACTAACAGCTGAGCCAATATAGCCCTGAGGACTTTGCCGGCCCGAAACCCGGCGCCATTTAGTTGAACTGACATGGGGAAGCCTCCGTATCCCTTTAATCCGGAATGGAGCGCCTCCGGCCCACCGAGAGGTCGTGCAGGGGGATGAGGATGTCGGCCGCCTCTTTGACCCGGCGGGCGCTCTCGTAGGCGTCGATCAAGTTGAGATGCACCCCCGGCGGCACCACCGGGCCTGAGGCCGGGAAGTTCTGGTCGTTGCAGCAGAAGCCGGTGATCACCGCCCGGCCCTGGCTGGTGTTCACCACCACGGACTGGCCGCCCACGGTGTGCCCCGGGGTGAGCAGGACCCGGATGCCGTCCACGATCTCGGCGTCACCGTCCACCTGCACCACCTCCACCCCGTCCAGCAGGTCGGGAAAGTAGCGGTGGTCGACGGGGTGGGGGTTCTGGAAAAATTCGTATTCTCGCCGCTGCACGTAGACCCTGGCGTTGGTGCACTTGTAGTCGTTTTCGCAGTGGTCGTTGTGCAGATGGGTGTGGATGATGAGGTCGATGTCCTCAGGCCTGAGCCCGAAGGTGTTTAGGGCCTCCTCGAACTCCTGAATCTCGAAGCCGTACTCCCGGCCCACCTCCGGCGGCACCACGAACTGTTCGAGACCGGTGTCCACCAGGATCTTTTCCGGGCCGCCTTCCAGGTAGAAGACGTAAATGGGTATCCAGATCCTTTTTCCGTAGCCCTTGAGGTAGGTCATGATGCCCTGGTCCGTCTGGTTGGCGCCCACCACCAAAGGGTGAATGACATATTCCCGCATGGCCGCGCCTATTTCATCCAGGGAGTGATAATCTGCCGGGCCACGTTGACGGGGATGGCAAAGCCGATGCCCTGGGCCTGGGCCGCAATCATGGTGTTGATCCCCACCACCCGGCCGTCGATGTCCAGCAGCGGGCCGCCGCTGTTGCCCGGGTTGATGGAGGCGTCGGTCTGGATGAAGTCGCCGTAGGTGCCTTTCCCCAGGCCCTTGCGGCCGGTGGCGCTGATGATGCCCGCGGTCATGGTCTTTTCCAGGCCGAAGGGGCTGCCGATGGCGATGGCCCACTGGCCCACCCGGAT
>JBGPBR010000138.1:0-5669 GCA_041481325.1 Desulfobaccia bacterium | reverse complement strand
CCATGCTGGACCGGCCCAATCTTTGTTCCCGGGAATGGATCATCCGCCAGTACGACCACGAGGTCCAGGGCGGCAGCGTCATTAAGCCCCTGCTGGGCAAAACCCCGGTGCCCGGGGACGCCGCGGTGCTGCGGCCCCGGCCCGAATCCCACCGGGGCCTGGCCCTGGCCCTGGCCCTGAACCCGGCCTACTCCAGGATCGACACCTACCATATGGCCGCGGTGACCATCGACGAAGCGGTGCGGCGGCTGCT
Source organism: Desulfobaccia bacterium (assembly GCA_041481325.1). Taxonomy (GTDB): domain Bacteria; phylum Desulfobacterota; class Desulfobaccia; order Desulfobaccales; family 0-14-0-80-60-11; genus DASWLF01. The sequence continues at coordinate 5,416 of JBGPBR010000138.1, read as the reverse complement.
GGCGGTGGGCGGTGATCTGTCGCACCTGGGCGGGGTGGACAACTTCTGCTGGCCCAGCGTGGAGTACGACCCGGTGGTCAACCCGGACGGCAGGTACAAGGCGGCCCAACTGGTGCGGGCCTGCTACGCCCTCAGGGACCTCTGCCTGGCCTACGGTATTCCCCTGCTCTCCGGCAAAGACAGCATGTACGTGGACGGGCTGCTTCCCGGGGCCTACGGCGAGATGCACCGGGTGAGCGGGCTGCCCACCCTGTTTTTCACCGCGGTGAGCCTGTTGCCGGACCTGCGCCGAGCCCTGACCCTGGAGTGGAAAACCCCGGGCGACCTCATCTACCTGGTGGGCGGGACCCGCCCGGAGCTGGGGGGCTCGGAGTTTTACGAGATGCTGGGTTACGTGGGGCTGAGCGTCCCGGAAGTGCGGCCCGGGGATTTTCTGAACTATTACCGCCTGGTGGCGCAGGCCGGGCTGGGGGGCCTCCTGGCTTCCTGCCATGGGCTCTACCGGGGCGGCCTCCTGGTGCACCTGACGCTGGCGTCGCTGGCCGCGGGGCTGGGGGCGGAGTTGGACCTGAGTGAGGTGGCGCCTGAGGCCCCGGCGTATGTGCCCCTGTACTCCGAGTCCGCCGGCCGCTTCCTGGTGAGCGTGGACCCGGCCCATCGGAGGCGGTTCGAGGAACTCTTTCAGGGCCAGCCCTGTAATCTCATCGGGAAAGTGATAAAAGAGCCGGCCCTTAAAGTAGCCCGCCAAGGCCGCGCCTTGCTGGCAGCCCCCCTCGACACCCTCCAGCAGTCCTGGCAGCGCCGCTTCGGCGATTTGATTTGAGGCCGCTATTTTAGTAATATTTATTCAAGGATGGCATTATAAATAATGAATTTGGGCTAGTAGGGGATAATATAGAAAATATGGAAGAAAAAGAACAGTGGAGAAGAGAGGGTTGGCACCCTTCATTTATGAAATTAACGGATGAACATTTGTCATCAATAAGCAAAGATCAGCGACAAATGATTGTAAGAGAATTCGTACGTGATGGAGCATCATTTTTTCAGCGGGGATACACTCACTATGGCTTGCAGCTTTGGCGCGAGGCTATAAGAATAAATCCTGAAATTGACTTGGCTTACTTTGGATATACAAACGAGTACGTCTTAGCAATATTCCAAATATTCAAGGATGAATACAACTGGGTAAGGGGGGGTAAAAATGCTCCAATAGACCCACAACCGGTTCAGCGTGCCGCATCGGACATAATTTTCGAATGGACTTCCAACCTTCCCAGAGATCACCTTTACATGACTCATTCAAAATACGCACAAAATGCTCGGTGTGCTTACTGCGGCTCCCCGAACATTCTCAAGGCATGGCCATCTAATGGGGACGAGGTTCCATTCTACTATTGTAAATTGGAAGAATCACGCCATCTTCCAGGTGGTTACTTAGTCGATGTTAGTTGCCATAAGTGTAATAAAGTGTGGTGTGTAGTTTGGGATGCCGATCCAATAGGGGGTTCGACTTACTTAAGGAGAACAGACACAAAGGACGCTGAAAAATATTACGACAGCGGCAATACTTCCTATACCTCGGGGCGTTTGGATGAAGCTATAGCTAATTATAGCCATGCACTCGAACTCGACCCTAAAATGGTTTTGGCTTATTATAACCGCGGCCATACTTATGTGGACTTGGGCCGTTATGATGAGGCTATGGCAGACTATAATCGTGCACTTGAGATCGACCCATCTGATCCAGTAGTGTACCTGCATATCGGTAACCTTCTGGCCATAAAAGGGGACCTTGAGGGCGCCTTGTCCTACTTTGAGCAAGCTGCCAAGTTAGGCGATGCGAGAGGTGCGGCCTGGGCTGCTCAAGTTAAGGAGATGTTGAAAAGATAATGCAGGTTATTGGGATGTAGGGCTTCAAGTAATTGTCATTGTGGATATAGTATTGAATTATTTATGACGTTATGGAAAAAAATGGGTTGCGGATTTAGATATTTTTAAAAGGCTGCCGATGAATCCTGAGCAGTTTCAAAATAGCCCGGCGGGGCGCCTGGTTCAGAAGGGCCAGGGAGAAGCGGCTTACCTGGCCTTTGTGCCACAGCCGCTGCCTCCTGCACTGCCTTTTGATGCCGGCTTGGTTTGCACTCTGTCCGAGGCCGACCGGGCCCTGGGAGAGCTGGCGGGGCTGGGCCGAACCCTGCCCAATCCCCAATTGCTCATCGCTCCCTTCATCCGCCGGGAGGCGGTGCTGTCCTCCCGCATTGAGGGCACCCAGACAGACCTCACCGATCTCTATGCGTATGAGGCGGGGCAGTTGCCCCTTTTTGCCGGGTTGAAGACGGTTCCGCCCGAGTCCGACGTGAAGGAAGTGACCAATTACGTCCGGGCCATGGAATATGGGCTGGAACGGCTCAAAACCCTGCCGGTGAGCCTGCGGCTGCTCCGGGAGTTGCACGGCATCCTGATGGAAGGGGTGCAGGGCGACCGGGCCACTCCCGGGGAGTTTCGGAGAAGCCAGAATTGGATCGGGCGGCCCGGCTGCACTTTGAACGAGGCCGAGTTCGTCCCTCCGCCCGTCCCCGAAATGCACGAGGCCCTGGATGCCTTCGAGAAATATCTCCATGCCACCAACACCTTTCCACCCCTGGTGCGCCTGGCCTTAATCCACTACCAGTTTGAGGCTATTCACCCCTTCCTGGACGGCAACGGCCGGATTGGAAGGCTCCTGGTCACCCTCCTGCTGGTGACTTTGGACCTGTTGCCATTGCCGCTCCTTTACCTCAGCGCCTTTTTCGAGAAGCACCGGCGAGAATACTATGACATGTTGCGGTCCGTGAGTGAAAAGGGCGCCTGGCAGGAGTGGGTGGCCTTCTTTCTTAAGGGGGTGGCGGAACAGGCCCGGGATGCCGGGGCCAGGGCGAAACGCCTGCAGGATCTGCAAAGAGAATGGCGGGAGCGGTTGGTGAAGGTCCGGGGGTCGGCTTTGCTGCTGCGTTTGATCGATAGCCTGTTTGCCTCACCCGTGTTGACCATTCCCCAGGTCCAGCATTTGTTAGGAATAACCTACCGTAGCGCCAAGGCAAACGTTGAAAAACTGGTGCAGGTAGAGATCCTGAAGCAGTCAGGAGAATCCTCTTACGGAAAGACGTACTTCGCCCCAGAAATTATAGAGGCTATAATTTAAGATTGACAAATTATACTTATTAGCTTAAAAGTATTATTTATGACAGAAGATATTTACTTTAGTGAAATTCTGAGCAACTGGCCGCGCCGTTGGAGTTCTTCCGCCATGGTCTAATGTGCCTGGCGCCCGGCGGGCGGCTGGTGGTCACGGTACCCAACATGGCCGGCATTTTGGGGAAGATTCACCCCCTGCTCTCCAACGTGCCGCCCCATCATGTCAGCCGCTGGACGCCGGAAGCCTTGGCCCGACTGGCGCAGCATTTTTTCCTAAAGATCACGGAAACGAAATACGAGCCCTCTTATAACTTTATGGCATTGCTATTAAGAGAAAGACTGCATAGTTGGGGGGTGCCGGACTTTTTTTTCAAGCCCAAGGTGGGCAGCCGGCTCTTGTCTCTCCCCGGCAAACTGCTGAGGGTCTTCAAGCCCGAGGGCCTTGAAGGCCTCAAGGGGCACACGGTTTACGTGGTGCTCCGCCCAGAAGGAGGATCCTAATGCACGCCGAGATGCTGGTACTCAGGTTTTCCACGGATGTGGTGGATCAGCCCATTATTTACCGGTTGGTCAAGGACTACGACCTGGAGTTCAATCTCCTCAAGGCCACCATTTATCCCCGGAAAGAGGGGATCATGGTGATGGAACTCCGGGGCCACCCCAAGAACTTCCGGCGGGGGGTCAAGTACCTGAAGGACTCCGGGGTCAAGGTGCAGCGCGCCGCTAAGGATGTGCGGCGCAACGAGGAGCGCTGTTACCAGTGCGGCACCTGCACCGCGGTCTGCCCCACCGGGGCCTTGTACATCGTCAGGCCGGAGATGGAGGTGCGGTTCGACTCCGCCAAGTGCAGCGCCTGCGAGCTGTGCTGCCCGGTGTGTCCGGCCCGGGCCATGGAAGTCCGGCTCGACCGCAGCGCGGTGTAGCCCCCGCCTTGCTGCCCTTTTTCATCGGCGCCTATTCCGCGGTCATCTCCTGCGTCTACTTCCTGCTGCCCCTGTATCTCAAGGGGAGCCTCCGCTTCACCGGGGCCCAGATCGGGCTCCTCTATGCGGTTCTCAGCCTCAACGCCATCCTGGCGGCCTTTCCGGTGGGGGTCAGCGGCGACCGCTACCCGGCCCGCATCCTCACCCGGCTGGGGCTGTTGGGCAGCGCCGCCTGCCTCTGGGGCATGTCCGGCACGGGGCGCTTCTGGCCCTTCCTGGCGGTCTTCTGGGGCTTCGGCCTGAGCCTGCAGCTCTTCCGGCAATCCCTGGACATCCTGCTGTTTAAAGAAGCAGCCGGCGACCAGGCCCGGCGTTTCGGCCAGTTCAACGCGGTGCGCATGAGCGGCATGGTGCTGGGGGTCCTCACCGGCGGCCTCATGTTCCAGGCCTGGAGTTTCCCCTTCACCCTGAAGCTGTTCGGCGCCGGGGTGCTCCTGCTGCTGCTGCCTACGGGTTGGCTGCCCCGCACCTACGGGGTGCGCACCAATGTCCTCGAATACGGCCGGGACTTCCTCACCCGGCCGGTCCTCTTTTTTGCGGCCTGGCTCTTCCTGTTCACCCTGCATTGGGGCGCGGAGGCCACCAGCCTGGGCCTGTTCCTGGAGCACAACCTGGGCCTTACGCCCCCCGGGGTGGGCGCATACATGGCCGGCGAGTTCGCGGTGGTCGCGGCCACCGCCTACCTCTACGGCCGTTTCTGGGCCGGGCGCCTCAAGCCCCTTACTTTTCTCACCCTGGCCCTGATATTTTCCGGCAGCGGCCACATCCTCATGACCTACCCCTGGCTGCCATGGTCCTTCGCCATGCGGGCCCTGCACGGCTTCGGCGACGGCCTCATCCTCATGGAGACCTACACCACCATCTCCCGCCTTTTCCACGTGGAGCGCATCGGCGGGAGCGCCTCCCTCATTTCGCTGACCACCACCCTGGGCATCTTCGTGGGCTCCCTGATCTTCGGGCCCCTGGGGGCGCATTACGGCTACGGCGTCCCTCTCATCATCTCGGGGATCATCAGCCTGGCGCTGCTGCCCTTGGCCTACGCGGGGTTGCGGGAATGAGACCAGGAAAAGATGTGGGGGGGGGCCGGGGGAAAAATTTTTTAAGCGTACCCCCCCCCCCCCCCCAAAAACCCCCCCCCCCCCCAACCCCCCGGGGGGGGGGGGGGGGCCCTCGGGCTTTCCGTGGGGGGGTCCCCGCGGGTTGTGTTGCGGGGGGGGGGGGGGGGACGGGGGGCCCACCCCCCCGCCCCATTGGAGATG